>CAISRK010000045.1 GCA_903887815.1 uncultured Bacteroidales bacterium
CCGCTCCAATAAGGCAAAAAGTTAAACTTGATACGCTGCTATTGCGGCCGCAGATTTCGTTAAATCAATTGATAACTCACCTGGATTTCCTGAGAGATTTTACAAATACAATAGGAACCGGCGCAAATGAAATTCTCGAGGAAACCGAAATTCTGATCAAGTATGATGGGTATATTAACAAAGAACAGGAAATTGCTGAAAAACTTTCGAAATTCGATGACATGCCTTTAAAAGACGGTTTCGACTACCAGGGGCTATCTTCTTTGTCTACAGAGGCCCGGCAAAAATTATCGCGGCTCCGGCCGGCTACCATAGGGCAGGCTTCGCGGATAAGCGGGATTTCACCTTCGGATATTTCCGTATTGCTGGTTTTTCTAGGCCGCTAGAAGTTGTTCCACGTGAAACGTGAGCCGGGTAAAATTTGATTAAATAGAGAACAAATAGTAATATTATACAATAATGTGCAATCAAACCGGGATTATCTGAGTGGTGTAACGAAAATTGATACATCTTTGAGGAAGGGAAACCCGGGTAAAGTGCTGATAAGTTAATACGAATGGAGTTATTAAAAAAATGTCCGATATGTGGCTCGGTTAATACAAATCTGTTTTTGACGGCGAATGATTATTTCCTATCCGGCGAAACATTCAGTATCGTGAAATGTTCGGGCTGCGGGTTCAGGTATACAAATCCAAGGCCTGAAGCGGAAGCATTGGGGAAATATTACCAATCTGCTGATTATATTTCCCATTCCGATTCACGGCAGGGATTATTTGCTTCCGTATACCAGTTGGTCCGTAAGTATACGCTTAACTGGAAAAAAGCCCTTATAAGAAAATACAATCATAAGGGAGATCTGCTGGATATAGGTTGTGCTACCGGCCAGTTTTTACACTTTATGACTGCAGAAGGATGGAATACTACAGGTATTGAGCCGGATGAAAAAACAAGAAAGCATGCAATTTCTGAATATGGATTAAAAGTGTTTCCCGAAGAGACGTTGGATGAATTCAAGGAATCTTCGTTTGATGTTATAACTATGTGGCATGTATTGGAACATGTTGCAGAATTGAACCCCCGAATGGAGCAACTTAAAAAACTGCTCAAACCTGGCGGAACTGTAATTATTGCTGTTCCGAATTGCGATTCGTATGATGCGGTTAAATACGGACAATTTTGGGCCGGATATGATTTACCCCGGCATCTTTACCATTTTACAAAAACGGATGTCGACAGGCTTGCTGGTAAATATGGGTTTACAATTGTAAATACGCTTCCCATGAAATTCGATTCCTATTATGTCAGCCTGCTGAGTGAAAAATATCTTAAAGGAAAGATGAACTGGATGCCTGCTTTTTGGAATGGTTTTTGGTCAAATGTGCTTGCGGGGAGAAAAAGAGGCTATTCCAGCCAGATTTATGTACTAAAAATGAGATAGGCTTGTTTTGGGCGCTGTATTAACCGCAATGGCCTCTGTAATATGTTGCCCTGAAACCCGGGAGATCGCTGTTTATAGGGCTTAATTTTGATGTAGTGCTTCAAACCCTTATCAATAAAGGAAATCACGCTTTACCTTGTATGAAAACGCGACGAAAACTCAAAAAACACCTGTTCGCGATGCTTGCCCTGAGCATTGTGTTTTTTATTTCTGCTTTTTACATTTCCTGGGCCGTAAAAAAGTATTATTCGCCCTCGAGGGTCACCCAACGGATGAATTCGGAAATATTAGTTGCTTTCTTTGATCTTGAAAATGAAATTAATCAGGTTGCAAAGCAAAATATTGGAGAAAAGGCATCGTTTCGCGAATTTCTTGACAAAACGTACAAAAATACATTTTCCGAAAAAGGAATAGAAATACTGGTTTACGAAAGGGATAGTCTTAAGTACTGGTCTGATAATGTGTTTGCAGCTCCCGAGATAAAGGACAGCGAAAATTTTACATCCGAAATCGTAAGAAGCGGAAGCGGCTATTATCTTGTGAAACAGAAAAAAATCAAAAACTTCACTATAGTTGCCCTTCAGCTAATCCGTTTTAATTATAAATATTTAAACAATTATTTGCCTTCGGGATTTTATAAAAAATTCAGTACACCCCAAAATGTAGCTATCGACCTGAAACATGGTGATTATAAAATCATATCACCGAATGGCAAATACCTGTTCAGTTTAAATTACGAGCAGCCATTTGAACTTGTTCTCTGGCTGCAATACCTGATTTTTACACTTTATGTTGCCAGTTACTTGCTGTTGGTATCGGCTACATTTACTCTGTATATGTTCCTGATGTTGGAGTTCAGGCGAAAATGGATGCTGTTCCTGGGTTTCGTTGCTGATGTTGCACTGTTAAGGGCAATACAGTTATATTTTCGTTTTCCTGACGATTTGTACGGTTTACAGTTTTTTAACCCTGCTTATTTTGCATCCTCCCGATTATTGCCATCCGTGGGCGATTTCCTGATCAATGCATTATTGGGATTACAGATTGCTTACTTTGCTTTCAAAAGTTCAGCATTTTCAGGCAAAAAGAAAATACCAGGATCAACAGGCAATATTATAATCGCTGCCATTTTCCTGTGTTTGATACTCGTATTATTCTCTTTTCTGGTAACCTGTATTTCAAGTCTTGTGTTGGATTCAAGCATTTCATTCCGTTTCGAGAATGTACTTAGTTTGCCCCATTTCAGTCATTTAGGTATGTTGATATTGTCGATCCTGATATTCGGATTTCTGTTGGTCTTCGAACTGTTAGGACAACTTGTCGCCAGGTTGATAAGCAATAAGAAAATCTTCCTGATTATGGCCGTGGCTGCTGTTGTTTTGTTTTCGGCGGTGGCAATCGGATCAGGAGGGTTCGACCTGGTTTCTTTAGCGCTGCTATCCTCCCTTTTACTGGTATCAGTATTCTTTAATAAGCAGAAGAAGCTTGGAAAAATACACTTTAGCCGGACCGTATTCGTAGCTGTTTTGCTCACGGCGCTGGCAACCTATTTACTGAACAAGGCTGAAATTGTCAGGGAAAACGAGAAGCGGAAACTTCTGGCTACTCACTTAGCTGATGCCCGGGATAACCTTGCTGAATATTACTTTATTGAAGCGGTAAAGAACATCAGGCTGGATAAACGGCTGGAATCGCTATTCACGACTGATGCTGGTGCTATTTCAACGGATGAGGTTTCGGATTATGTAAAAGACAAATATTTCTCAGGCTACTGGAGCAAATACATTATCCAGGTTACTATCTGCCTTCCGGATAAAAAGATTAACATAATGCCTGGGAACATCGTTTCGGGCTGTGAATCTTATTTCGACGGAAAGATCAGCCAGTTTATGCGACCGGTATCAGTACCTGGCCTTTACTTCCTCCGGCATTCGGTGGATGCAATGTATTACCTTGGAAAAATTCCATTTCCTGATAGTGATTCTCTCAGAGGTAAAAACAGTAATATATTTGTCGAAATTAGTTCGAATGATACCTGGAAAGGACTTGGGTACCCTGAACTGCTAATCGATCAGAAAAACACAAATACCGACAACCTGAACGAGTACTCTTATGCTTTTTACAATAAAGGGGAACTTGTCAAAAATTTTGGAAAATATTCGTATGATATTGATTGTCAAAATATTAACAAACAAATATGTGAAAATGGATTTTATAATTCAAAGGGGTACAGCCATTATATTTTTAAAACCGACCGTGATACAATTATAGTATTAAGCAAAGAGCTACCGCGTATTTACGATCTTATTTCACCATTTTCCTATATATTTCTTCTGCTGATGGTCATGCTTCTTGTTGTAAGCCTGCTCACCGGATATTCTTTCCGATGGAAAGAGGGAATCCATACCTTCCGTCTGCGTCTGCAGGTTATCATGATATCGGTTATTGTTGCATCTTCTATACTTCTTGTTACGGTTAGTTTGCTGTTTATTAACATGTTAAATCGAAATAAAAACAATGAAATCCTTAGCGAAAAGCTAAATTCGGTGCAGGTAGACCTTGAAAGCAGGTATGGAAGCATCAGTACGCTTGATTTGATTCCCAAAGATGAATTGTCGGATTTACTTATCAGCCAGTCGAATACTTACTTTACAGATGTAAATTTATACAGTACCGAAGGGTTTCTTTTGGCATCGTCGAGGGACCAGGTTTTCAGGGAAGAAATGATTTCGGAACAGATGAGTCCATCCAGCGCCAATCAACTGATGCTTGACAAAAAATCGTTGATTATTGAACGCGAAAACATAGGAACCTATTCGTTTTTATCGGCTTATACCCCTCTGCGTAACATTGATAACCAGTTATTAGGCTACCTGAACCTGCCTTATTTTGCCAAGCAGGAAGAAATCCGGCGCGAGATCTCTGGCCTTGTTTCGGCCTTTGCCAACATTTACATCATGATGATCGTAATAACAGTTCTGCTGGCCCTTCTTTTATCGCGCTACATTACAAGCCCTATGCAACGGATAGGCAAACAATTCAGTTTAGTGAAAATCGGGGACAAAAACGCGAAGATTGACTGGAAACGAAAAGACGAAATAGGCCGATTGGTTGATGAGTACAACCGTATGATTGATGAGATGGAAAAAAGTGCGGAATTACTGGCGCGAAGCGAACGCGAAAGTGCGTGGAGACAAATGGCCCGGCAGGTTGCGCACGAAATCAAAAATCCACTAACCCCCATTAAGTTGAGTATGCAACTGCTGATGAAAGCCTGGAACGATAAAGCCCCGGACTGGGAAATACGGTTGAAACGCTTTTCGCAGACACTTATTATGCAGATTGATACACTCTCGGCTATTGCAAGCGAATTTTCCGATTTTGCCCAAATGCCGGAACCTCAAATGCAGGAATTTGATGTAATTCCAATTGTTCAGCAATCGGTTTCGCTGTTCCGCGATCAGTCCGATTGGGGGATTACTTTTAAATCCGATTCGGCTGAATGCTTTATAAAATCGGATCAGAACCAGATACTAAGGGTATTTAATAATCTGATAAAGAATGCCTTGCAGGCAATTCCGGCCAACAGGCAGGGCGAAATAGTCATCAGTCTGAACAAGGTTGATGGGTATTGTGTTCTCGGTTTTCAGGATAATGGTTCCGGAATACCCACTGAGCAGCAAACGCGTATTTTTTCACCGAATTTCACAACAAAAACAGCCGGTATGGGACTTGGTCTGGCGATGGTTAAAAATATAATTGATCATTCAGCAGGCCGCATCTGGTTCGAAACCACGCCCGGCGAAGGCTCTACATTCTATGTTTCATTACCTCTGTGCCTGCAACAAACAACTAATTAGGCAGGCAAAGCACAAATTGAGTACTTTTGCTGCTGTAAATCAGATACCTGTTTGAATCCATTAAAACAACTGGCCGGTCAAACTGCAATTTATGGGCTGAGTTCCATTGTTGCCCGGGTTATTAATTTCTTTTTTGTTCCGTTGTATACCCGAATGCTTACAACGGGCAACTATGGGCTAGCATCAGAATTACTAGCCTATATTGCCCTGCTTCAGGTAGTTTTAACCTTCGGTATGGAAACCGGTTTTTTCCGTTTTGCAAGTAAAGACAAGAGCCGATCTGAAATTATTTTTTCAACTGCCCTTATTTCGCTCGGATCCTCCTCTTTATTATTCCTGATACTTACAACGGTTTTTTCGGGGCAACTCAGTTCTTTTACCGGGCACCCTATCAATTATATAATCTATTCAGCACTCATACTTGCAATCGATTGTTTTACGGCAATTCTGTTTGCTGAACTGAGATTTAAAAATAAGGCCGGACGCTTTGCCTTGTTCCGGAGTATAAAGATTCTTTCGGAGGTAGGGTTTAATGTGCTTTTATTCTTCTTTTTGCCTGTATATTTCGTTGCACATCCGGATTCGTTCCTGCTTCATTTTGTGCCTGCCAGGCCCGATTATGGCTATATACTGCTTGCCATCCTGCTGAGTTGTGTAGTATCGATAATACTGTTTCTGCCCCGTTTGTTCAGGTTGAATTTCGTGTTCTCGAAACAGCAGATGAATGAATTGCTCATTTATTCGCTTCCGCTTATGGTAGCCGGACTGCCTGGTGTTGCAAATGATTTTATAAGCCGTATTTTCTTCCGGTTTTTTGCCCCCACAACCTCACCATGGCAGGATCAGCTTGGTATTTTTAATGCCAATGTCAAACTTGCCGTGTTCATGGTGCTATTTGTACAAATGTTCAGGTATGCTGCCGAGCCATTTTTCTTTTCATCGGCATTGAGGGACGATATGAAGAAAGTTTATGCTGATGTGATGAAATATTTCGTGGCATTTTGTGTTTTAATCTTCCTGGGAATTGCCATGTATCCCGAATTATTTGCCCTTTTGCTTGGTAAAAGCTTCAGGAGCGGTATAGCTGTACTACCCATTATGCTGGTAGCCAATATACTGCTTGGGGTAGTTTTCAATCTTTCGATGTGGTACAAGTTATCAGGCAAAACCCATTATGCATTAACAATTACTGTTTTAGGTTTAGGGATCAACATAGTGATAAATATATTCTTCATGCCGTTGTATGGTTTTATGGCAGCAGCCTGGGGATATCTATTCAGTTACCTGGCTATGGTAGTATTCAGTTATTACCTCAGCCGGAAATACTACCCTATTCCCTACGACTGGAAAACCATTATATTATATTTCCTTACGGGAATAGCCATTTACCTGGTAAGCGTTTTCGTTGCCCCGGCCTCGTTCGGAATCCGGATTGTACTCAATACCTTATATATCATTGGGTTTGTAGTCTTTGTTTTGAAAAGGGAAAAAATTGACACTAGAAGATTCAGATCGTTATTTACGAAAGCATAACAGATAAAACAGAGACTCCATTTTATGAAAATCAGTATAGTAAACCGTTCGCGTTTCGCCCTTCCACAATATGCGACAATACATTCAGCCGGTCTTGATCTGAGGGCTGACCTGGAGCAACCGCAGCAGCTTAAGCCCCTGGAACGCACCTTGGTTCCGACAGGATTATATATTGAACTTCCCGAAGGATATGAAGCACAGGTGCGTCCACGCAGCGGACTGGCTGCAAAACACGGAATATCAATTGTTAATACGCCAGGAACTATCGACCCGGATTACCGGGGTGAAATAAAAGTTATACTTGTTAACCTCTCGGATGTGCCTTTTACACTCGAACCCGGCGAACGTATTGCCCAGATGGTTATTTCGCGTTTTGAACATATTTGCTGGAATGAGGTTGAAACATTATCGGAAACCGAAAGAGGCGAAGGCGGGTTTGGGCACACGGGTGTAAAATAAGTGAACAAATAAATAAAATGTGACAAACGAAAATCAGCGGATAATCCCCTGGTTTTCGAAAAAACAAACCATTATATACGAGTAAATAACAGATAATGAACAGGATAATAACTTTTGTGCTTTTACTGGTAATATTATTACCGGGAGAGGGTTTTTCGCAGAAACGGGAAAAAAAGAAAAAGAATAAAGCAGAAATTGCTGCACAATCCACTGTTGATAACAGCGAAGTGACCAATCTTTTCATTGATGCCACAAAGGCTAAACTTTCGGGTGATAATGCTAAAGCAAAAAGCCTTTTTGAATCATGCCTGCAGAAAAATCCGGCACATTCGGCATCGATGTATGAACTTGCGCAAATGTATTTTGATTCAGGCGATTATACTTCTGCAGCAAGGTTTGCTCAGCAGGCATCGGAAATTGAACCAGGGAATAAATGGTATAAACTCCTGCTTGTTGAAATTTACGGCAAAGCCGGGATGAAAAAAGAACTTCTCGAAACCTGCGAAAATCTTGTAAAACAGGATCCCGGAAATATTGATTACCTGTACGAACTTGCCAATGCTTACCTGATGAATGATGATGGTAACGCAGCGATTAAAACGTACAATAAAATTGAAGAGATTATCGGGGTAACCGAAGAAATTTCGGTGCAGAAGCAGCAAATATACCTTATCCAGAAAAAACCGGACCTCGCGGCTACTGAAATTGAAAAGCTGATAAAGGAATTTCCCGAAGAAGAAACACATTACCTTTCGGTTTTGGCCGAAATGTATATGCAGGCCGGGAAACCCGATAAAGCTGCGGAATATTACCAGGAGGTTCTGGCTAAAGATCCGCAGAATCCGTATATCCACGTTACTCTTTCCGACTATTACAGGCAAAAGGGCGACAAGAAACAATCATTCGATGAATTAAAACTGGGTTTTGCGAACCCAGCGCTGGATATCGACACTAAAATCAGGATTTTACTTACCTATTTTAGTGCCGACGATGTCTATACCCAAAACAAGGCTGACATTTTTGAACTGGCACAGATTCTTGTTAAAACCCATCCCGACCAACCCAAAGCACATTCGATGTACGGCGATTTCCTGATGGATGATAAAAAATATTCCGAAGCCCGCGACGAATACCGGAAAGTCCTGGTTACCGACAGCAGCCGCTATGCCGTATGGGAAAGCCTGTTAAACGCCGAAATCCAACTGGCTGATTATAATGCTCTTGGAGAAGAAAGCTCACGGGCAACCGAACTGTTTCCTCTCTTGCCTGTGCCATACCTTTTCAAAGGTGTTTCTTCGCTTGAGAACAAGAAATATGAAGATGCTGTAAATAGTTTGAATACAGGTGTTAAACTAGTTAGCGGCAATAATGTGCTTTTGGGTCAGTTTTATACTTACCTTGGCGATACCTATTACAGGATGAAAAACTACAGGTTATCGGACGATAACTATGAAAATGCACTGAAGCTCGATTCCGAAAACAGTAACGTGCTTAATAACTATGCGTATTACCTTTCGTTGCGCAACGAAAAACTCGATAAAGCCGAAACCATGTCGGCAAAATCGATAAAGCTTGATCCGAATAACCCTGCCAATATGGACACTTACGGGTGGATCCTTTACAAACTTGGAAGGTACGATGAAGCAGCCGAATGGGTTAAGAAAGCTGTTGACGCTACCCCTTCGGCCGATGCCGATCTGCTTGAGCATCTCGGGGATATCTATTTCAAGAAAGGTGACATTGATAATGCACTTATACAGTGGCAAAATGCAAAAAAGGCCGGAACCGGTTCAGAATTCCTGGAGAAAAAAATCAACGAAAAGAAACTGTATGAATAAATGTCAGAGATCGAATCCCCTGGCGTTAGCCTTCCTGCTTTTGCTGATCGCGGCAACGGCATGCACAGGCAGCCGTAAGGCGGTGAGGGAGCCGATTAAGGAACAGGGAGCCGAATATCTTGTTGATAAACTCAAAGAACACGAGTTGAAGTTTTCACAATTCTCGGCTAAGTTTAGCGCCACATACGAGGTAGATCAGAAATCAACCACCGTTTCGGGTAATATCCGGATTGCACATGACAGTATAATCTGGATTTCGATATCTCCGGCATTGGGCATCGAGGCAGTTCGATTTATGCTTACACCCGATTCGATCAAATACATGAACAGGTTAAGCAACACCTATTTAGCCAAAGGATTTGAGTATATCAATCAGCTGCTGAACAAGACCATGGATTATGATATGGCCCAGTCATTTTTACTGGGGAATGATTTTTCATTATATGAGTCAAACACATTCAGGGCTTCGGTCGAAAGCCAGGAATATAAACTCAGTACAACAAACCGGCAAAAAATCCGCAGGTTTGTCCGTAGAAGCGAAGACGATATCAGTATTCCAATACAGAGCATTTGGCTCAACCCCGAAAGTTTCAAAATCTCGAAGGTATTACTGAAAGAGGCCGAGCGCGACAACCGCAAATTTCTTGCTACATATGAAGATTTTACAAATGTTGCTGAACGGATGATCCCTTCGAGCCTTGATTTTAAAGTCGAAACCGTTGACAATAAAATCAGGATTATAGTCAGGTATTCGAAAATTCAAATTAACCAGGAACAAACCTACCCGTTCAGGATCCCTGAGAGTTATAAAGAAATCCAGGATCTAAAGCCTGAAAAAAAATGAAATTGAAAATTCGGCATACAGCGCGTTTTTATATTATACTGTGTTGCGGTATAGTTATGCTTTTCACAGCAATAGCCGATGTTGCCATTTATGCCCAGAGCGATAAAAACAATTTGCAAACCCGCAAAGCGCAGCTCGAAAAGGAAATTGCCGAAATGAATCTTGAACTTGAACAGACTAAGAAAAACAAATCGGCCAATCTGAACCAGATCATACTGATTAATAAAAAAATACGGAAACGCGAAGAACTGATACAAGCAATAAACCAGGAGGTTGATAATCTGGATGGCCAGGTGCTGAACCTGAGCGATACCATCTCAAAGCTGAGCAGGAATCTGAACGGGTTGAAAGAGGAATATGCGCAGATTGTGTATTCGACCTATCGTAACCGGGGAGCTTACAACGAGCTGATGTTTATTTTTTCGGCTCATAACTTTAACCAGGCGTATAAACGACTAAAATACCTGCAGCAGTACACCGAATATCGCAAGCAACAGGTCAGTGCAATTATGGCAGGCCGGGTGGAACTTGCATATAAAAAACTTGAATTCGAAAAGCAAAAATCCTCGAAACTTACATTGAAACACTCCCAGGAACAGGAGCGGAATGTGCTTGCCATTGAGAAAAAGCAGAAGGATGACAAGGTTAAAAACCTCACTTCGCAGGAGAAAAAGTTACTAGGTAAACTTCGCGATAACGAGGTGGCGCTGAACAAACTACAAACTGCAATTGAGTCGCTTGTAGCTGCCGAAATCAAGAAAGCCAACGAGGAAAAAGCGCGCAAAGCGGCTAACATAGCCGAATCCGACCGTAAAGCAAAGCTGAAATCAGAGGCAGAAAAAAAATCAATAGCAAAATCCGAATCAAAAACTGTTGTACCCGAACCCGCCAAACCCGAAGTTGCGATTAAAACCGTTGAATCGAATCCGGTTGCAGCAAAAGCTCCCGTTGCAAAATCAAACAGTATGTCGGTTACAGCGGAAGATGTAGCCTTAACAGGCAGTTTCGCCGGGAACAAGGGCCGCCTGCCTTCGCCTGTAAGCAAAGGATCGGTAGTGTCAACTTTCGGCGAACATCCCCATGCCGAATTTCAGAATATTAAAATTAAAAACAATGGTATTGATATCACTTCTGCTTCTGGTTCCCAGGCAAAAGTTGTTTTTGACGGGGAAGTTTCAAGTGTGCTGTTTATTGCTAACCTCAATTATGTTGTGATTGTAAGACATGGTGATTATCTCACTGTATATTCGAACCTGGAAGAAGTGAGCGTAAAAAAGGGAGACAAATTAAAAACCGGCCAGGCACTTGGCACTATTTCCACTGCACAGGGCGAAAACCGCTCCCGGCTGCATTTCGAACTCTGGCTCGGAACTATTGTACTGAATCCTGAAGGTTGGATAAGAATTTAGGCCAGTTTAATACCCGAATAATACGTCTTCAGAGAGTTTAATTGTTAGTATACATCATCCTGCAGGCAATCCGAAATAATCTTTTAAGAACTTTTATAGTAAAAAGTGAATTGATGCATATGTATTTGCTTTAACTTTGCATTCCATATTTTAAAAAACAATAGTCATGGGTAGATTAGGACCAACCGAAATATTACTAATTCTTGCAGTTGTGCTTCTGCTGTTTGGCGGAAAAAAAATTCCTGAACTTATGAGCGGCATCGGGAAGGGTGTTAAGAGCTTTAAAGATGGAATGAAAAGCGATGATGAGAATCCAACACCCCCGGGAAATACTCCGGCTAAATAAGTTCTTCACTTCTTCTTCTCCTGGAGTGGATTTGTAGCGACTATGGCCACAACAATCAAACCGGCAATTTTAAATTAATTGCCGGAACTGATACGAAAAGCGCTTTTTATAGCGTTATATCTTTTAACAATCAATTGTGAATTAAAAATATAAGGGACACATTTTGGAACGATGTGTTTTTTGTATTTTTAGCGTGCTTTATATAAAAAACTCCAAATTGCTTATTCCGTGCCTAAACCGGCACTATAAACCTGATGCATACCTGATGAAGAAAACACAAGCCTTACTCCTTTTACTTTTTTTTAGCCTCGGATTTTCGTCCTTCGCCCAGCAGGCAGGTGAATATACCACCCCGGACAAGACCACCGGGAACTTTGAGCTTGTTAATGACAATTTTATTGTTGCTGCCCTTGATAGCCTTAGCACACTGAAATATTTTGAAAGCAGCGAAAATACCAGGAACCGACTGAATGAGAATAAATACAATTTCCTCCCCAATTTTACCCCTACCTATCCCGATTCGGTTTATTATTACCGAATGCAGCGCCTTGATGTAGGTTCGCCTATTAACCTGGTTTACAATCCCTATGTACGCGCTTTTATTGACATGTATGCCAACAAAAAACGGGGTACAACGGCGCGGGTTCTGGGCCTTTCGCAAATGTATTTCCCTATGTTTGAGCAACAACTCGACAAGTTCAATATACCTCTTGAAATGAAATACCTGGCCATAGTGGAATCAGCCCTGAATGCAAAAGCCCGTTCACGGGTCGGAGCTGGAGGATTATGGCAGTTTATGTATTATACCGGGAAAGTTTACGGGCTTGAGGTAACCTCTTATGTCGACGACCGTAACGACCCGTTAAAAGCAACTGTGGCTGCCTGCAGGCATTTTAACGATCTGTATAATATGTACCACGACTGGTTGCTTGTGCTGGCCGCTTATAATTCGGGTGCAGGTAATGTAAACAAAGCAATACGGCGTTCGGGAGGGAAAATGACCTTCTGGGAGATTATGCCTTACCTGCCGCGTGAAACACGCGATTATGTCCCCGCATTTATTGCAGTAAACTATGTAATGGCATACTCCAACGAGCATAACATATATCCTGTTATGCCCAAGATTTTATTCCACGAAACCGATACAGTTGCAGTACATTCACCCCTCACACTTGATATTCTTGCCGAAAAGCTAAAACTCAGTATTACTGACCTTGAATTCCTGAACCCGACGTTCCGTACAGGTTTTATCCCGGCAACACAGGATAATCCTTTCTATATCCGCCTGCCTCAAAAATCAATTGCCGATTTTATCAATAATGAACCATCATTTTATGCCTATTACCAGTTGAAAGGATATGATCCTAACCAGTTTAAGCCCGACGATGGTGCCGATTATGATATTGTGACCAAAAAGGTGATTCATAAAGTACATAAGGGCGAAACCCTTGCCACCATTGCCAGGACTTACGATTGTACTTCATCAGAGATAAAGAAGTGGAACAAATTGAAAAAATCATCTGTTTATAAAGGGCAGTCATTGAAAATTTATGTTCAAACCAGGCAACCGGCTGCTGAGCCAAAAACTCCTGCAACTGCTTCCGAAAATCAGGTGCTTGCTGCAAAGAGCGATTCGGTTAAAGCCGGGAAAGTTTTTACGGAGGTTATAAAAAAGCCTGTTAGTGTACCAGTTAAACCAGTATACCATACTGTGAAAAGCGGCGAATCGGTGGGCAAGGTTGCTGCTAAGTACCATATTACCACTAAAAATCTTATGGCCTGGAACGGATTGAAAAGCCAAAATCTGAAAGCAGGCCAGAAACTTAGAGTTAATGCTCCGGGGAAAACAATGCTGGTTGAGGATGTTGCTGCAAACCAGGGAACTGAAAAGGGGAAAACAAGCGACCCGGCAAAACCTTTTTCGTCGAATGCCCAATATCATATTGTGGTAAAAGGTGAATATCTTTCGAAAATTGCAACTGCTTATGGAGTGACAGCCGACGAACTTATTGCCTGGAATTCGCTCGAAAGCAACAGCCTGCTCGTGGGGCAGAAACTTCGTGTTAACCAGCCTGAAAGCCCGGATAATTCAAAGGCAACTGCGCAGTCAGGCAACGCAAAAGAAGCTGCTATTGATTCAGATGCAAGCATGAAGCAGGTTTATTACACCGTAAAACCAGGCGATACTCTCTGGAGCATTTCGCAGAAATATAATGGCGTCACTATCGATCAGCTGAAAGAGTGGAATAAAATTACCGGTAAGGGCGGACTGAAAGTAGGCCAGAAAATTAAAGTAATTCTTCCTGCTGGCTAAACACATCTTTCTGGAGTATTTTTAGGGATTCAGGTATTTCGATCCTGTTATTGTATGATTATGTGTTTCAGGGATAAAGGGTTAATTTTTCTGGTGTTTTTATTGTCGTCGTGCGGCAGGAGTTTAGTTAATAGCCCCGATTCAAGCGGGCAAGGCTCTGAAATTTATATTGTTGCTGACAAGAGTGTATGGGATGGGCCTTTGGGCGACACCTTACGCTCTTTTTTTATGACGGACTATGAAGGACTTCCTGAAGCAGAACCCGATTTTAAGCTGGTCTTTATTCCGGAAGAGAATTTCAGCAAAGACCTCAAAACCCGCCGCGATATCCTTTTTGTTGATATCAGCTCACAATACAAACAGGGCGTAGTCGAAACCCTCGAAAATGTGTGGGCGCATCCTCAAAGGGTTTTTAAAATTAAAGCAGGCTCCGACACGGCAGGAATTAAATCCTTTGGGGAAAACGCCCTGGCAATAATGGAACTTTTCAACCAGAGTGCGCGTGCCCAGTGCCGTGCCCTGATCGCACAAAGCCGGAACACTGAAGCCGAAAAAACCCTTTCCGACGCCTTTGATGTTGAAATAGCTATTCCTAAAAACTTTGTTATAGCAAAAAAGACAACAGATTTTACCTGGCTAAGGGCCGAAACCGATACCTGCAGCCTTGGCCTGTTTATCTATACTTTGCCGTATCAAGACACCTCACAGCTGGCTCCGGCATCAGTGCTGGATACCCGTGACCTCTTTGCCAAAAGATATTTCCCGACCCCTTCCGGGGCCGCTTATATGATGGTTGAGCGGGAAGCCTTGCTGCCGGTTTCGCACAGAATGCTTTTCAAGGGCATGTATGCACTCGAGACCCGTGGATTATGGCGTACAAAAGGAGATACAAAAGGAGGTCCTTTTGTAAACTATACAATAGTAGATGCCCCAAGGCAGAGAATAATTGTTTTCGACGGCTTTGTATATTCACCAGCAAGGCCTAAACGGGATTATATGCGGCAGTTCGAAACCATCATTTGGGAGGCCGACATGGGGAAAGTGGCTGGGAAGGAATAAGCCTGAAAGAAATGGTTATTGTAACTGTCATATAAAGAGCACTATACTGAAAATATCAGAATTATTTTCAGATTTTCATAAAACCCGATTTTTTTTGCCGTACATTTGACCGCTTGGTTAAATAATTTGGTTTAACCAAAAGATAAAATCTAAAAGTATTCTAATGAATACCGAAACCACCGAATTACAAATCCTGAAAGCAGCCAGGGAGGTTTTTATTTCCAAGGGGCTGGAAGGTGCGCGTATGCAGGAAATTGCCGACCAGGCCGGGATAAACAAGGCTTTGCTGCATTATTATTTCAGGAGCAAGGATAAATTATTCGAAGCCGTTTTCAGCGAAGTGGCTGGTAACCTGTTTCCGGCCATGCGGCAGGTGCTGGTGGCGGAACTGGGTATAAGGGAAAAAATCAATTTCGTGGTTAAAATCTACTTGAAAGGCATAGGTGAAAACCCGTTTATTCCAGCTTTCGTTATTAATACATTGAATACCAACCCCGAGCGATTCCTCAAATATATAAAAGAAGCCGGGATTAATCCCGGAGTGCTGCAGAAACAGATCGACGACGAAGCTGCCCACGGACTTATAAGGCATATAAAGGCTGAACACCTTATGGTGAATATTATTGCCATGTGCATTTTCCCGTTTTTTGCCAGGCCGATTATACAGAACGTTTTTGCAATGAATGATCAGGAATATGGCGCTTACCTTGAATCGCGGGAATCAGAGATAATCGATTTTGTATTAAAATCAATAGCCGTATGAGGTACAAAACAGCATTTCTTTTTATTAGTATGGCGTTGGCAATTGGCATTCAGGCGCAGCATGCGACTCTAACACTCGACAGCTGCCTTGCCGCTGCCATGAAAAACCACCCGCTGGCAGGTCAGAACAAAATATATGCCGAAACGGAAAACCTTCAACAGAGAAATATTGATAACGGGAAACTCCCGCAGCTCAATATCAACGGGCAGGCAACCTATCAGAATGAAGTTATACAGCTCATGTTTAACATCCCCGGCGCTCCTCCTCCTCTAATTCCGAAGGCACAATATAAAGTATCACTCGACGCCAACCAGCTGATCTATGGAGGAGGTTCTATTGATGCCCAGAACACAATTGAGGACTACAACCGAAAAATAAATCAGCTCAACAACGATGCCGAATTATATAAAACACGTGAAAAGATTAACCAATTGTATTTCAGCATACTGCTGTCGGATTTAAATGCGGAAGTAATTGAAAACACCATTACCGATTTAAAGACCCGGCTGGCACGTGTCGAGATTTCGGTTCGTGGCGGTGTTCAGCTGGAATCGGCTTCCGATGTGTTGCAGGCCGAAATTTTAAAAGCCGGTCAACGCCTGCTGGAAGTGAAAACCCAGAAAAAGGCTTTGATTAATACAATGCAGATTATAACCGGGCTTTTTATCGATGAAAACACGAATTTCGTCACCCCGGTTCAGCAGGTCGATCTTTTGGTTTATAACAATCTGAGGCCCGAGTTCGGCGTTTTCTCACTGATGCAGCAAAAACTTGAAGCAACAAAAAAACTATCGGTTGCAAAAGACATGCCGAAGCTATACGGTTTCGGAACGGCCGGATTTGGAAACCCCGGGTATAATTTTTTTAAAGAGGGTTCATCATTTTTCACTACTGTAGGAGCCAAAGTAACCTGGAATTTCTGGAACTGGAACCAAACCAGCCGCGAAAAGCAAATCCTGGATCTGAACAGCAATAGTATCGAAAATCAGAAAAATGCTTACGATATGGCCAACAAAGCACAGGTACAACAATATCTTGCCGATGTTTCAAAGGCGGAAGAGCTGCTGAAAAGTGATGATGAAATTATCAAACTCAGGAAATCGATAAGCCGTTCGGCAGCAGCGCAACTCGAAAACGGGACCTTAACATCAACTGAATATATTACGGAACAGCTTGCCGAAGAACAGGCCCTGCTTACGAGAAACCTTCACAAGGTTCAGTTGCTGCAATCGAAAGCCCTTTACAAGGCGGCAACCGGCGGATTATAAACCAGATAAAAGTACTTTATTTCAGACACATAACAAATTCGGATTTTATCAAAAGTAGTTTA
The DNA here is from genome assembly GCA_903887815.1 of uncultured Bacteroidales bacterium. GTDB lineage: Bacteria > Bacteroidota > Bacteroidia > Bacteroidales > UBA4417 > UBA4417. Next base: position 17,194 of record CAISRK010000045.1, read on the forward strand.
AACATGATAAGCAAGTACAACTTTTTGACGATAGTAGTTTTGGCAGGCTTGGTTTCCTGTACTAAAAACGACAATAAAAGCGATGCTTACGGGAACTTCGAAGCGGTACAGGTGACTGTTTCGGCTGAAAGTGCAGGAAGTATCCACTACCTCAATGTGGAGGAAGGGATGGATATCGATTCGGGAACGGTAGTTGCATTAGTCGATACTACGGATCTTTACCTGAAAATATTACAGCTCCGCTCGCAGAAAAAGGCGGTTTCGGTGAAAAGCAGCAGCGTCTTGAGTCAGATCGGGGTTCAGCAGCAGCAAAAAGCAAACCTGATGGTCGAGAAAAACCGGGTAAGCAAACTTGTAGCTGAAAAAGCCGCCACGCAGAAACAACTTGACGATATAAACGGGGCTATCGACCTTGTGGATAAACAAGTTGCATCAATCCAAACGCAGAATGCCGGAATAGCTGAAGAAATGGAAGTTATTGACCGCCAGATAGCGCAGGTTAACGAATCCATCCATAAGTGTTATATCCGCAACCCGGTAAGGGGAACCGTGCTTAGCAAGTATGCCGAAGCCGGCGAAATTACATCGCCTGGTCGGGCGCTTTATAAAATTGCCGATCTTAGCGTGATGGAATTGAAAGTTTACGTTTCGGGAACGCAATTACCGCACGTAAAAATAGGCCAGCAGGTGGAGGTGCTTATTGATGCTGACAGCAAAACGAACTCCAGGCTTAGCGGAGTTATAAGCTGGATATCGCCCAAAGCCGAATTTACACCCAAAATTATCCAGACTAAAGAAGAACGGGTCAACCTGGTGTATGGTATAAAAATTAAAGTACCGAACGACGGCAGCCTGAAAATTGCAATGCCTGCAGAAGTTAATTTTGAAGAGAAAAAATAATTCCAAATCAACCCACGTTAAATCAAATCCTGAAAATCATGAAAATCACAATCGCTGCAGTATTCCTTCTTATTTCGATGGCATTCGCCGTTCCAGCCAATGCACAGGGAAAGCCGGATAAAATCCTTGGCTATTACCTTACCTATGACGATGAAACCGGTGCTGAAAAATCGCAGGTTCAGATTTACAAAGATCCCAATGGGAAATACTATGGTAAGATTGTATGGCTGAAAGAACCCCTTAAAAACGGAAAACCTAAGGTTGACGATAAAAATCCTGATGTTAAGTATCAGAAAAGACCTATTATGGGACTTGAGATGTTAAAAGGTTTCAAATTCGACAAATCGAATGAAGAATGGAACGACGGAACTATATATAATCCTGCTAGCGGTAAAACATACAACTGCTACATAACCTTTGAAACCGACACCAAAGTCAAAATCAGAGGTTTTATAGGTGCTTCCTGGATGGGCCTGGGCAAAACTGCCTACTGGACCAAAGAGCCGGCCCTGAGAAAATAATCAGACGCTGGACCCGGGCTGCCACAAATGTCCATCCCCTTTAGGTATCGGGAGGTATAGCGATATGGTATGAAACAGTAAAAACTCGGTTTATCGTGTTGGATGAAAATCAACATTGAGTTATCGATTCTTCAACCCGATATTGCTATATCCTCTTTTGTTGTGTCCGAATGTCACGTTTACACACCATTTTTCCTTTCTGTTTAAACACGAATAATGTCATCACCAATCTCAATTAAGGCAACGAATATCACAAGGCGTTTTGGTGATAAAACCGCACTGGATGATATTTCGTTCGAGGTAGGCAAGGGTGAGTTATTCGGGTTTATTGGTCCCGACGGGGCAGGGAAGACCACCCTGTTCCGCATCATTACTACGCTCCTTATTCCCGATGCAGGTTCAATGACTGTGGAAGGCCTTGATCCGGTTAAGGATTTTGTGAAACTACGGAAAATACTAGGTTATATGCCTGGAAGGTTTTCGCTTTACCAGGATCTTACGGTTGAGGAAAACCTGCGCTTTTTTGCCGGTATTTTCAATACTACCCCCGAAGCCAATTACGACCTGGTGAAAGAAATTTACAGCCAGATCGAACCGTTTAAGAACCGGAAAGCAGAGAAACTTTCGGGTGGCATGAAACAAAAGCTGGCCTTGTCGTGCGCATTGATCCATAAGCCCGAAGTGCTTATACTCGATGAACCCACTACAGGTGTGGATGCAGTTTCGCGGATCGAGTTCTGGGAAATGCTGGCCAGGCTCCGGGCGAGCGGAATTACGATCGTGGTATCGACTCCTTATATGGACGAAGCCTCCCGTTGCGACCGTGTGGCACTCATTCAAAACGGCAGCATTATGAGTATTGATACGCCTATGGCGATCCGGAAAAACTTTGGAAGCAGGCTCTGGGCTGTATATACTGACGACATCTACAAGTTGCTTCACGATCTGAGGCAGTTTAAAGCCACCAGGACAGCTTTCCTGTTCGGCGAGAGCATTCACCTGTCCCTTTCGGACGATAGCGTTAAATCCGGTGAAATCGCCTCCTGGCTGC
>CAISRK010000046.1 GCA_903887815.1 uncultured Bacteroidales bacterium
CAGGGTGAAACTCGAATTCGGGCTAAGCAATACGATGGTTCAACTTATACCATCTGCAGTTTTTGTCTGGTTTTTCCTTTTGTCAGTGCCGGTTGGAGTGCTGCAGGACAGGCTTGGTAAACGCCATGTGCTGAATATAGGAATGATAATTACCGCTTTAGGCCTTTTCGTGCCTTATTTCCTGTTTTCGGAAGCCTCAGTTTTTGCCGGTTTCGCATTGCTCGGGATAGGGAATACAATTGTACAGGTTTCGGCCAATCCTTTGCTTGTGGATGTTGTCCCTTCCGGTAAACGGTCGAGTTACCTGAGTTTCTCCCAGTTTGTTAAAGCCATCGGTTCGATGATTGCACCCTTTGTTGCTGCATGGTTTGCCTCGGAATACGGCGACTGGAAACTGATGTTCCTGGCTTTTGGCATTGTATCGCTTATATCAGTTGCCTGGCTTGCCATCGTTAAAATTGAAGAAACAACAAATACAGAGAAAAGGGCAACCATGGCTTCATCGTTTAGCTTACTGGCTAACCGGAATGTAGCGCTTATGGTACTGGGAATATTCCTGCTTGTAGGGATCGATGTGGGTATAAACGCTGTTTCTGGACAGTTTTTATTGAACCATTTCGGAGTGGAACAGGATGTGGCCGAGAAAGGACGCAGCATCTATTTTTTTGGCAAAATGCTGGGCACATTTGCAGGCGCCATGATGCTTACACTTTTATCGTCAAGGAAATTCTTTTTATGGACCTCCATCCTCGGGCTGGTTTCAATCGTGGCAATGGTATTTGCTCCAACGACCCTGGTAGCAATGATTTTAATCTTTATTACCGGGCTTGGACTGGCAAATATTTTCCCGCTCATTTTCTCCTTATCCATCGGGAAATACCCTTTGCGTGCGAACGAAATATCTGGGCTCATGATTATGGCTGTTTCAGGGGGAGCTGTAATACCGCCGGTTATAGGCTATTTAACTGATAGTGTGAGTCTCACTGCCGGCATGCTTGTACTTGCCTGCTGCGCCGCATACCTCCTGGCACTGGCACTTTCAAACCTGAAGAAAGCCTGAACCTGCATGAACCCAGACGATTTGCAGTAAAACACACTTAATATAACTATCAGCAAAAACAATCTTATATAAGCCGGATGGATAACCCCGCAAACTGGCGCAAGTCATCACAGTTTCCTATGCCTGCAACCAAAGCTTTTGCAGCAGGCACCGGGTATGATATTTACCCGGCACATCAGCTGGCGGATAATCAGTTATTTACGGGGTTCTGTGAACTTGCTTCCCTGCTGGCTGCATGCCGCAATGTAATTATCGACGGGTATTGTGGTGTGTTTTTTGAAGATTTCAGGGACAAGCTCGATGCGGAATTGTTAAAATCAGGCATACATGCTGCATGGCTGCCGGTTGATAAAGCCTTGAAAACTCCCGGAGAGATCGAAACCCTGGTAAAGCCCTTCCTTGGCAGTAACGACCCAGTGTTCGGTAAACGAACCTCAGTGGAACTCATTGATTTCTTTAATCATGGTACCTTAACAGGTATCAGTCCAACGGAGAATAAACGACTAAATATTATTTACGGTTGTGGCGCTGCACTTGCAGGTTGGGAGGGTACCCTGGTTTACCTCGATCTTCCAAAGAACGAAATACAGTTCCGTTCAAGGGCAGGAAGTATCACAAACTTGGGGGCAGGGTCAGCGTCGGATCCCAAAATCATGTACAAACGGTTTTATTTTGTCGATTGGGTGGTCCTGAATAAACATAAACAACAGCTGCTGCCTGCAATTGATATTTATGTTGATACACAGCATCCTGCCGTGCCGGTATGGATACAGGGGATCCTGTTCAAGGATGCGTTGCATTCCATGGCGAACAATGTTTTCCGTGTAAAACCCTGGTTTGAGCCCGGTGCATGGGGCGGGAACTGGATAAAGGAACATATTCCCGGACTTAACCCGGATGTTCCCAATTATGCCTGGTCGTTCGAGCTTATTGTTCCCGAAAACGGTTTGCTGCTCGAAAGTTCAGGCATGCTTTTCGAGTTTTCGTTCGACTGCCTGATGTATTCCCGTGCCGAAGCGGTGCTGGGAGATTGCTTTACTCGGTTTGGCGTGGAGTTCCCTATACGTTTCGATTTCCTTGATACTTTCGGAGGTGGAAACCTTTCCATACAATGCCATCCCCGCGCCGAATACATAAAGTCGTATTTCGGTGAGAATTTCACACAGGAAGAGACCTACTATATTCTTGATACAAAAGAGGATGCCGAAGTTTACCTTGGTTTCAGGGAGGGAATCGACCCTGCCGGATTCCGCGAAGCGCTCGAAGAAAGCTTCAGGAATACAAAACCGGTTGATATCGAAAAGTTCGTGCTGAAACATCCTTCCACGAAACATGATTTATTCCTGGTTCCGGCAGGTACAATACATGGTTCAGGCATCAATAACCTGGTGCTCGAAATCAGTTCGACACCGTATATTTTTACCTTTAAAATGTACGACTGGCTGCGGCCTGATCTCGACGGGAAGCGCCGTCCACTTAATATTTCGCGGGGTATGGAAAACCTGTACTTCGACAGACAGGGCGACTATGTGAAGGAAAAACTGCTTTCGAAACCTGTATTGCTCCACGAAGGCAGCGACTGGCGGCAGTATCATCTTCCGACTCACGAAACGCATCTTTACGATGTAAACCGCTATCATTTTACAAGCGAAATTGAAATTCAAACCCATAATAAATGCCATGTGTTAAGCCTGGTTGAAGGCAGCAGCATAGTGGTTGAAACCCGTAACGGAATGAAACAGCGCTATAGCTATGCCGAAACGTTTGTAATTCCTGCCGCCTGCGGAAACTACAAGGTTACCAACCAGTCGGCATCCGAAGCAATGCTTGTGCTGGCTTTTGTGAAATAAGAAATCATTGAATGCAAATCGATAAATTCCATTAACGATGCGAAGATTTTTACCTATTGTTCTGGCCATTGCCCTGTTTACTGGAAACCGTCTACATGCGCAATCTTTTTTCACTGCCGACGATCACCTTGTGAACGGCTATGCCGCAAAAGTCGCGGGGCTCGATTTCGAGTATTTCTCCTGCATTCCCGGTTTACGTGCTAGCCTCCTTGTAAGGGCAACCAGCGGCAAGGACTTCCTGGAATGGGAAACCGATGCGGTTCCTGCCGCGATAAAAGAGAAATATGCAACCTTTGTATGGATAGCGGCCCTGGGTTCAGGGCCCGGCCGCGCACGCATGGATATGGCAGTGAATGGGAATACGCAGTTTTCGTTTTATACCGATGCCCGCCCGGAATGGGTGGTTACAGCCGCCGACGGCTCTTCACTGCAGTTTAATTCCATTATGGTGGATCAGTATGGCGATCACCATGGATATATGATTTTACGCATTCCATCGGGCAAGGTACAGGCAGGTAAAGCGTTGAAAATCAAAATCACCGGGAGTAATGCAAATCTGTCGTCGTGGTACATGACCTTTAAGAAAGCTGTAAAAACGGGCGTTACACTTAACCCGTTCCCGGCCATACTGAAAAAAGGAAATGAAAGGCTGCAACTGGTTGAAGCTGCCATTTTTTATTTCGGCCAGGAGATGGATGCAAAGATTTATGCTGACGGGAAACTCCTCGAAACCCCAAAGCTCAGGTTCGGCTATAATAATGTAAACCTGGGACTAAAACCTGTAACCAAACCGACGCAGGTCAGGCTGAAGGTTGTAGCGGGTGATTTCACCGCAACGAATACCGTTACCCTTAACCCTGTAAGGAAATGGACTATTGACCTCGTGCAGCATACGCATACCGATATAGGCTACACACGTTCGCAGACTGAGATCCTTGCCGAGCACCTGCGGTATATCGATTATGCACTTGATTACTGCGATGCCACCGATACCTATCCCGAAAATGCGAAATTCCGCTGGACCTGCGAAGCCTCATGGCCCGTAGACGAATACCTTAAATGTCGCCCACAAAGCCAGGTGAACAGGCTTAAAAAGCGCATACAGGAGGGCAGGATAGAGGTTACTGGCATGTATTACAATTTCGATGAGCTGCCCGACGAACAAATACTTGCTGCCTCACTGCAGGCGGTTGGTCGCATAAAGGATGCAGGCATACCCGTTACCACCGCCATGCAGGACGATGTAAACGGCATAGGCTGGTGCATGGATGACTATTTCAATCAGCTGGGCGTGAAGTACCTGAATATGGGAACCCATGCTCACCGCGCCCTGCTGTGCTTCGACAAGCCTACCATGTTCTGGTGGGAGTCGCCTTCCGGCAAACGGATACTTACATTCCGCGCCGAGCACTATATGATAGGGAATACCGAACTTGAAATTCAAAGCGGCGATCTCACCAAGTTTAAAAACAATCTGTTCAATTACCTTATTAAACTCGATTCGGAGAATTATCCTTTCGATGAAATGGCGCTGCAGCATTCGGGATACCTCACCGATAATTCGCCGCCTTCGACCATTGCGAGCGACCTTGTAAAACAATGGAACGAAACGTTCGAATGGCCAAGGATAACTACCGCCATAGCACAAACCTTTTTCACCCATATGGAAAAAGAGCACGGTGCCGAATTTCCTGTAATACGCGGCGCATGGCCCGACTGGTGGACCGATGGCTTTGGTGCCGGAGCCCGCGAAATGGCGGTTACACGACTAGCTTCATCCGCCTTAACGGCTAATATGGCCGGGCTTTCGATGGCTGCAGCTGCAGGTATCAGGCTGCCTGCCAACAGCAGCACGAATATCGACTTTGCGGAGAACGCACTTCTTTTCTTTACCGAACATACCACCGGTTATTCCGAGAGCGTACGCGAACCTTTCAGTAAGAATACCATGGACCAGCGGGCCTTAAAGGAATCGTATGCCTGGGAAGCCAACCGCAGGACAGCCTCAATAGGCGAGGAAGTGATGGGATTGCTGCAGAGCCGGTTCAGCTGCGAGAAAGAGCCGTCGCTGCTTGTGTTCAATACGCTGAACTGGATACGAAGCGGGCTCACAACGGTGTATATCGATCACCAGATTGTGCCGCGCGGCAGGATGGCAGGCATTTTCGACCAGGCAGGCAACCGCATGACGGCGCAGCCTCTCGAATCGCGTTCCGACGGCACATACTGGGCAATCTGGGTTAAGGATATACCGGCATTCGGGTATAAAAAGCTTATCATACGTCCACTCAGCGAGGACCTGGCCTTTCCCGATCCGCAACCCGCCGGGCAGATTGAAAATGAATGGTATAAAATTGCAATCGACACCAAAAAAGGAGTGATCACCTCCTGGTTTGATAAAGAACTTGGGATTGAACTTGTTGATAAAAAAGCCCCTTATAAAATGGGGGAATTTATCCTCGAACAGCTGGGCAACCGCTCACAGATGGAAAGCAAACGCCTGGATGATTTTAAAAGATCGCCGTTGGATACAATCTGGTTCAACTGCATGCTGAAAGGCGCTATATGGACCAGTGTGAAGTTCTACGGTGAATCGGCGACCACCATTAATCCCAAAGGCTATACCTTCGAAATCAGGCTTTACAATACCTCAAAACGGGTCGACTTTGCATGCTCCATGGTGAAAAAGAGCATAGTCGATCCCGAGAGCTTTTATATCGCTTTCCCTTTCGACCTGAAGGAAGGAAAGCACTTTACCGAGGTACAGGGCGGGGTTATCGAAACAGGAAAGGAGCAGGTGAAAGGCTCATCGAACGACTGGTACACCGTGCAGAATTTTACTTCCATACGTAATGCAGGCTCGCAGCTTGTGATGGGCAGCGCCGAAATGCCGCTGATGCAGTTCGGGGCAATAAATACCGGGCGGTATACGGCTGGAGCCATGCCACAGACCACCAACCTTTTTTCGTGGCCCATGAACAATTACTGGGTTACCAATTTCAATGCCGAGCAGGAGGGAGCGCATGCATGGTCGTATTACTTTACCTCGTCAGCCGATAATTCGAATGGCTTTGCTACGCGTTTCGGGTGGGGATGCAGGGTTCCGTTTCTTACGCGGATTATTCCGGGTGCAGGAAGCGGCGATACGAACTGGGAAGGCTCGTTTATTAAAGGCTGGCCTGAGAATATTGTGCTTGTTACAGCCGTTCCCGCGGAAGATGAAAAAGCTATACTGCTTCATCTACGCGAGACCGGCGGGAAACAGGCTGCGCTTGAGCTTACGGATGGGCTTTCCGGGAGGAAACTGAAGTTAACGGAAGTGGATGTTACAGGGAAAGAGGTTCCAGGGGGAAGCAC
>CAISRK010000047.1 GCA_903887815.1 uncultured Bacteroidales bacterium
ACTGTTGGTCAAAAATGCAAACAGGGAACTATCAACGGGATTCGTTCTTGATCAAAATTATCCTAACCCGTTTGATGAAGTCACGAACATAAAATTTACGATAACAAAAGTGAGTGATGTAAAGCTTGTTATACATGACATAATAGGGCGTGAAGTTCAGGCAATTGACTATAAAACACTGCTGCCAGGTGAATATAAATCAACATTTAATGGATCGTCTTTGCCCGGAGGTATCTATTTTTATTCAGTTTACACAGGCGATTGTATTGAAACCAGAAAAATGATCCTGGAAAAATAATCTCGGAATTCACTAAGTTCCCTTCATAAAACCATAACCGCCTTATGAAAAACCATTATTTTCAGGTAATGATAGCCGGTCTCCTGGCTGTAGCAGCATGCTGCTTGTTTTCGCGCGACTCCGGCAAATCCGGCTGCTCGGTCAAAACCAGGCCTTTTTCGGTGGAGAAAGAAGAAATGTCGAAGAATAGTTTTTTGGCGATGCAGGCAAATTATCAGTTCATGAGACTCAGGGATCCGCAAACAAGTAAAATTCCAGTTGGAATCAGGGCCTTGGAACAGGCCTTTGTATCCAGGATGCCCGCTTATACTGAAGGTGAAGGTCAGCCGTGGAAATGGCGGGGCCCTGCCAATATCGGCGGGCGGATGCTCAACATAGCGATTGATGTGGATAATGAAAATCACCTATTGGCCGGCAGCGCATCAGGAGGGATGTGGGAATCAACTGATCGCGGCCAGAACTGGCACAAAACCTCTGCTCCTGATGCTGAGCAAAGCGCTACCTGCCTGGTTCAGGACAAGCGCCCGGGGAAACATCATATTTGGTATTATGGAACCGGCGAACTGCTTAGTACCACGGATAGGAACATCAGTACTAATGCAAGAACTATCGGGATTGGCAACGGGATATATAAATCGACCGACAATGGATCGACGTGGCAGGCGCTGGCAAGCACCCAATCTGAATCCCAGGCCAGTCTTCTGGAAGTCTTCCAGGGAGTTTGGCGCGTAGCAACCGATCCAGTGAGTACAAATAAAGACATCGTTTATGCAGCATGTTATGGGGCTATTATGCGCTCGGAGGATGGTGGTGCAAGTTGGGAAGTATCTCTTGGCGATCTTGAAAACAAATCATTCGCAAGCGACCTGGCTATTACCTCCGATGGAGTTCTGTATGCCGCTTTAAGCAGTTTTTGTATGGCGGTGGAACCGCCCGGCAAAGCCGGTATATGGAGATCAACGGATGGTATAAACTGGAATAAAATTACCCCGGCTGGCTTTCCCAGTGATAACCGTGTAACCCGCCTGGCACTGGCTCCTTCAAATGAAAAGGTGATGTATGTATTTACTGAATCACAATCGCCGGATCTTAATCCCTTTGACGGTTATCCAAATTCAGTAAACACATTCTGGAAAATGACATGGAATTCAAATAAAGGTAGTGCAATTTGGGAAAACCGCACTCCCGGAATGCCAGGTGCAGGTGATGGAAGCATAAACAGTTTCCCGTATTCGTTAGTGGTTTATGGCGGGTACACATTTACTATGGGAGTGAAACCGGATGACGAAGACGTTGTCTTCATGGGGGGTATGAACCTTTACCGATCGGAGAATGGTTTTTCCGACAGTTTGCAGACTACTTATCTCGGAGGATATCCGTATGATATGGACTCCATCTACCAGCTTCATCCTGATCAGCATGGGATCGCCTTCCTGCCATCGAATCCTGCAATGATGTTTATGGCAAACGATGGCGGTATTTACCTCACAAATAACTGTATGGCCGACAGCAGTCATATGACCTGGCAGCGTTTGAACAACAAGCTCACAACCACCCAGTTTTACAGCATTGCCATTGATCATGGTTCTAAGGGTGATGACTGGGTGCTCGGTGGGCTCCAGGATAACAATTGGTATTATACGGTAACGGATGACCCATCGGAATTATGGTTTAATGTAGATATTTGTTATGATGGATTCGCCACTTGTGTGGCACCCAACTGGGAATATTGTGCTATTTCAGCCTATAGCGGAAATGTGTGGACAACCCGTTTTGACAATGCCATGCATACTAAGGACATCTTTCCGCAACTTCCCGACACGCTACTGAAGTTTTATGACCCGGTGATGGGCAGTAACACGTTGTTCCCGTTTTACCAGAATTTCGCCCTGGATCCCAATACCTATGAAACGTTCTACCTGCCAACAATCACCAGCATCTGGCGAAAGGATAACCTGAAAGCTGCAGCTTACGATGCCAATTTGAGAAATGCCGGATGGAGCCACATAAGCAATGTAAATGTCGGGTCAGCCTCCGAGATCAGCTGTATTGCCGTTTCGAAACAACCTGCAAACCGGCTGTATTACGGAACAAACCTGGGAAAAGTATTCCGCCTGGATAATGCAAATACAGGGAATCCGGTTCCCGTAAATATCACAGGAAATAACTTTCCTGCTAATGGTTTTGTAGCATATATCGATATTAACCCTGACAATGCCGACCACCTAATGGTGACTTTTTCAAATTATGGTGTACAAAGCCTCTTTCATTCCGCCGACGGGGGGGCCAGCTGGACAGCAGTCGGTGGCAACCTTGAAGAAAATACCGATGGTTCGGGTAACGGTCCATCCGTCCGTTGCACAAAGCTGTTGACGTATAATGGTAAAAAGATCATTTTTGCAGGTACATCCTGCGGCTTATTTTCCACAACTGAACTTAAAGGCGACTCCACCATCTGGACTAAGGAAGGAGCTACGACTATTGGTAACGTAATTGTAGATATGGTCGACGCCCGCCAGACCGACGGTTTTATTGCTATTGGAACTCATGGAAACGGAGTTTACAGTGCGTATTTTGATTATACAGCTGGAATTAAAAATGAACCTGCAGCTTTTTCGCTTCATGTTGGTGATATCTTCCCAAATCCGGTTAAGAATGAAGCTAACTTAGAGTTGTTTTCGGAAAGAACTTTAAAACTGCAAACAACGGTTTATTCGGGCACCGGACAACTTTTAAAGAGGTTTCCGGAGAAAACACTGCAACCCGGGAAACAGTATTATAGCATTCAATTTGGTGATCTTCCACCCGGAGTTTATTACCTTTCAATAGACTATGGTACAGGGATAGTGGTACGAAAGTTTATTAAAATCGCATCATATTAACTTTTCAGTGTTTAAATGATCCATTTATCAATTTTGGGGTCAAATTTTGATAAGTAAAAGGAAGTATATTTAATAATACTTTCCTTTGCAACACAAAATCATTAAATAATAAAGAATGTTTGAATTAAAACGAACAACCTCCGGAGACACTGATTTTCAGAATTTGAATGCCCTGCTTGAGCAATACCTGAGAAAGATAGATGGTGATGAACATGAATTTTATGCCCGGTTAAATAAGATTGATAAAATCCCGAATGTTGTAGTTTTATACAGCGATAGAATCCCGATTGGCTGCGGTGCTTTCCGGAAGATTGATGAAAACACAGTTGAAATAAAAAGAATGTATGTACAGCCCGAATGCCGTGGAAAAGCATTTGCCGCGGGGATATTGCAGGAACTTGAAACCTGGGCAGCTGAATTAATGTTTTCGGTGTTTCTTCTCGAAACCGGTAAAAACCAGCCTGCAGCCATCCGCTTTTATCAAAAAGCCGGTTATGAAATTATTCCTAACTTCGGGCAATATATTGACAGCGAAAACAGTGTGTGTATGCGAAAAGAATGTGAAGGCGTATAAAAGGAGAAATTTCTCTGGTTTCTTTATTGATTCATTCTCCAATTCCCAATTTCCTAAACCTCAATGAGCCTTGGTGCCTCAGTAGTAAAAAAGAGTTTCAGCGCTATCATTAAAGACATACATTGTCAGGCTGCCGACCCATCGCCCCTTTCACTCGCACATTATAAACAGGATATCAAATTTTTAAAGTCTGAATGATAGATATTAACAAACAAAGCTTACGGCCTTTTGTTAAATAATCATATATTTAATTGGAAACGATGCTATTATAATCAATACGACATAAATTAGGCCTAATTTTGCGGATTATTCTTTAAAATGAAAAAAAGAAAGATTGCCGTAGTTTTTGGTACCAGGCCCGATACTATAAAAATGGCTCCTATAATCCTGGAGTTACAAAAGTTCTCCGATCAATTTGAAGTTTTAACCATCGCAACTGCACAGCACCGGCAGATGCTCGACCAGGTGCTTGATGTATTTAAGATCAAATCATCCTACGACCTGGATATCATGGCCCCGAAACAGACTTTAGCGAGCCTTACCGCAAAGATTATTTCAGGGCTGGATGAAATTTTTGCCGAAGAAAAACCGGACATGGTCCTTGTTCAGGGCGATACAACAACCACCTGCATCGGAAGCCTGGCGGCTTTTTATCACCAGATTCCGGTCGGGCATATCGAAGCCGGCCTGCGCACCAACGACAAGGCTAATCCTTTCCCTGAGGAGATTAACCGCCGCATAACCGGATGCATAACCGACCTGCATTTTGCGTCCACAGCAACTGCAAAGAATTCGCTTCTAAAGGAAAATACAGATCCTTCTTCGATTTTTGTTACCGGAAATACGGTGGTTGATGCACTTGAATATACAGTACGTGAAAACTATAAATTCACTGTTCCTGTTTTGGATACACTGGTCGAAAAGGGGAATAAGATAGTCCTGGTAACCATGCACCGCCGCGAAAATTGGGGCCTGCCTATGCAGGGTGCTGCCAATGCTATCCGAAGGCTCGCATCGAAATATCCTGAGCTCGAATTTCTGTTCCCGGTTCATATGAATCCCATTGTTCGCGAAGTAGTTTATCCTATACTGCGGGGCCTTAAGAATGTACACCTTATCGAACCACTCGATTACCTTGATTTTGTAAATATTATGGCAAAATCGTACCTCATTTTCACCGATTCGGGCGGAGTACAGGAAGAAGGGCCTCATTTCGGGATCCCAATTCTCGTGTTGCGTTCAGTTACCGAACGTCCCGATGCAGTGGATTATGGTACTGTGAAATTAGTTGGGCTTGATGAAGAAAATATTTTCGATACGGCTGTTCAGCTTATTGATAACCCATTGGAATATGATAAAATGGCCAATGCCATAAATCCATACGGTGACGGGCTGTCGGCTAAAAGGACTATTAAAATTATTAAAAACTATTTCGGGTTTTCACACGAAAATGTTGATGAATTTGTTCCACACCACTGATTAAATCCATTTCTGAAAATTAATTTCAAAGGATGCGAATGAAAAAAAATATCATTTTATTGTTTGCCCTTGCCTTTTCGGTATTGACTGCTTTTACTCAACCCTATCCCTTGAAAAAGGTTCTGATACTGGTTGAAGGCAATTACGACATGAATAAGAAAGCCACCGGGCAGGGACGTGAGCTGGCGCAGCTTATGGGGCATTTCAACACTGTGGTAACTATACAGGGTACCAACAGTTACCGGAGCCATGATATTGACAAGTGCGATTACCTTTTCTATGTCGGTTTTTCGCCTGATAATCATCCGCCAGCTGCATTGTGCCACGATGTGATCACTACAACAAAGCCTGTAACCTGGATCAACACTGGATTTTCTGATTTCTGCAGGGAAGAAGACGTTGCTAAAAAGTTTGGCTTTAATGTAACGGCTCTGGACAAAACGAGCGGATTTGATATGGTTAAAACTAAAAATTTTAATTTTACAAAAGGATCAGAAGATACTTACATAATCCAGATAAAGGATAAAAAAGCTGTTGAGGTTTGGGGTATGGCTTTTTCGACCAAAACCCTGGCTGAAACACCCTATATGGTAAAATCGGGAAACCTGGTGTATGTGGCTGATTTGCCTACCATAGGAGCGGAGGTTAACGACCGTTACCTGCTTTTTTCCGATAAACTGCATGATATTTTGCAGGAAAACCATTCCGAATCGCACCAGGCAATGATACGCATCGAAGACGTCACGCCTTTAAACGACCCGGATAAACTACGCGAGGTGGCTGATATACTGTCGGAGCGCGGGATTCCGTTCCTGGTTGGTGTAGTGCCGATTTATGTCAATCCACTCGAAAACAAACGGGTTACCTTGTCGGATCGCCCTGAAGTGGTGGATGCACTGAAATACATGGTTCAAAATGGCGGGTCGATTGTAATGCATGGCACAACCCACCAGTACAAAGGAGTCTCAACCGACGATGGTGAATTCTGGGATGCCGAAAATGCAAGGCCGATTCCTAACGAGAATGCCGAAGATTTCAGGAAAAAGATTGAGCTGGGGCTTGACGAATTTGTAAAAAACGGACTTCACCCCGTTGCCTGGGAAACCCCGCATTACATGGCTTCGGTAACTTTCCTGCAGGTAATTTCAAAGTTCTTCAGCACAGTTGTCGAACAACGTATGGTTATTAACGATTTTGATTACGGACAGTATTTCCCATACATCATCGATAAAGATTTATACGGCCAGAAAATTTTCCCCGAAAACCTGGGTTATATCCCGCTCAAGCCCAATATCGATGATTCAAAGGCGATCGTACTAAAACTGATTGCCAGTACTGATGGTATAAAACAGGTCCGCGACGGGGTTGCCTGTGGATTCTTCCACCCGTTTCTCGACCTGAGTATGTTAAAAACCCTTGTGGATGGAATAGCAGCGAAAGGATTTACTTTTATTAACATGAAAGACCAGAACAACTGGGTAAAGGCCCATGATATAGTGATCCTGAGCGGAACACAGTCCTTCAGCCTCAACTTCGATAATTCCTACCTGCATGAACAGTATTTCGACCCCGAGAATAAACTTATCGAAAATAAATTCTCCGATACCCAGATCAAAGGTGTCGTTAATAAAAAAATTAATCTCTATGCCGGCGAAACCTATGTAGCCGAAGCTGTGGAGTACAAAGTGAAGGAACCGACACTAAAACAGAAATTGCTCACTGAATTTAATAATACCTACCATTCGCTCTTGGGAAACGACGACTGGAATCAGGCCCGTGTTAAAATCATCTGGAACCCGGCTGCCATGGGAGCCGCGTATTTCGACCAGTCATCATTTGTTAACGTGTTTTCTAGCCTGAATATACCTGTCGACACCTTATTTGTCGATTCCAAAATGGATTTATCGGATTGCAATCTGCTTATAGTTCCTTTTTCAAGTGCCGATCTCCTCACGAATGCTGCCTCCAGGCAGGTTGTTGAGTTTGTTGAACACGGCGGCAACCTCATCACCGACCGGAAGAATAAACTTATTCAGCAACTGGGCATAACCTTTACCGATAGTCAGGTAAAACTGCATTTTATTCGTGATAAATATTACCCCGAAGAACCTATCGCATGGAAAAACAGCCAGTTGGCAAATAAATTCAATTATAATGCTGATGATGAAATCCTGTGTGAGGATGCTTCAACTGAACTGCCTGTTGCTATCGGAAGGAAAATAAAGGAAGGCAAAATCATTTATTTTAATACGGCTTTTGATCCGCTCACCCCTTACGGATATTCGTATTATCCGTTTGCCATGGAATATGTTAAACGGTTTATGGAATTGCAGCCAGTGTTTAAACGGGAGAACCTCGAAATGTATTTCGACCCGGGGTTCCGCAAAAATACAAGCGAGGAAGAACTTGTAAAACGTTGGCTGAAGCAGGGGATACATATAATCCATGTAGCCGGCTGGCATCAGTATCCAAAATACAACTACGATTATGCCCGCCTGATAAAACTGGCACATGCCAACGGCATACTCGTTTATGCCTGGATTGAGCCTCCGCAGGTAAGCCAGAAGTTCTGGACCGAACATCCCGAATGGAGGGAGAAAAATTACCTCGGACAGGATATTCACAAAGATGAAATCCTTAAAGCGTCGTGGCGTTACCCTGTTGCCCTCACCGATAAGGAATGTTTTAAAGCTGCTTCGGCTGCTTATTTCGATTTGCTGAAAAAATATGATTTTGACGGAGTTAATATTGCCGAAATGAACTTCGAAGCCGGCAAAGGATTGAACGATCCGAAAGTATTTTCACCTATGCACCCTTCGGCGATCAGAGAATTCCGCAATAAATACGGCTACGATCTGAGGGATATCTTCAAACCAACTTCGTATTATTACTGGAAGAATAACCCGAAGGTGAAAGATGATGTTACCCGTTACCGCGTTGATAAAGTGGTTGAATTTCATGAAGCTCTCCTTTCGCAGCTCAGAGATTTCGAAAAAATCAGGAAAGGGTTTAATGTGATCGTTACCTTTTACGACACCTACATGTCGCCCGAAATGACCGAATATCATGGTGTAAGCTCGGATAGAATGATCGAATTGCAGAAAAAATACAACTGCATGCTCCAACCCGAAGACCCGCAGAACAAATGGTCGACTAATCCGAACCGCTACATCGCTATGGGGCGCCTGTATGCACAAAAACTCAGCGACAGTTCGAAATTATTGCTTGACCTTAATATTTTGAATTTCAGGGGAAAAGATGAAATGACACCTTTCCCGACACTGATGCAGACAGGGCTTGAAAGTTACCAGCTGATCAATTCCGCATCGAAAGGGGCACAGCGTTTTACCGTTTACAGCGAATCGAGTTGTAATCCACAGGATATCAACTTCTTTACATACGCCAGTTCGGGGATGGTGAATTATCATCCCATTGAAGGCGGGTACCAGGGAAGTTCGCCCTATTCCTTTGTTCTCCAATTGCCAAAAGATATTAAAGCTATCAGTGTTGATGGCGAAAATGTGGTTGGATACCGCGAAACCCGCTACCTTATACCTGCCGGCGAACATACCATCATAACTCACCTTAACGATATTCCCGGGTTTTCAACCGACGAACTGCAACCCGAACTGCTCTCGATTACCGGCAATTTGCTAAGCGTTGATTATGAAATGCGCAAAATTTCATTTGAATACAAGGGTGACGAGAGAACCCTGGCTTCGCTCAATAATAAACCATCTTCGATCCAGGTTGACGGGACGGATTACCCGTTTGAAGTTCTGAAAGGCATCGACTGCTATACTGTAATGCTTCCTTCGGGAAAACATCATGTAGCTATTATAACCGGTGACAGGTTCAGCTATGGTGTAAATCTCGCCAGTTTATGGTCGATGAGTGCAATTGCCATCTATGGGCTTTTGGCAGTAGTTTTACTGGTGATCATGTTTATTTCCCTGAAATTTATCCGCAGGCGGTACGAAATGTAATTTTATTTTAACTTCAATAATTTCAATCAATGTCAATACTGGAAGTAATTTTCCTTATCGCGGTGATCCTGATCTGGTTTATGATTGGTTACCAATTCATTTTCAGCATTTATGGATACATAAACTTCATCAAATCGATGAAGGAAAAACGAAAAGTCGACGGGCAAACTTTCGACTTCCCGACATGTACCATTTTGATTCCTGCGCATAACGAAGAAGTGGTGATTGCCAATACAATAGAGGCAATGCTGAATCTTCACTATCCGAAGGATAAGCTGAAAATTATGGTGATTAACGATGGATCAAAAGACCGGACCAAGGAAATAATTGAGAGTTATGCTGCGAATGACTCAAGAGTAGTGTTGTTCGATGTGCCGAAAGGACAGGGGGGCAAAGGGAAATCGAGGGCATTAAACCTGGGAGTAAAACAGGTGAAATCGGAAATAATTGCCATCTACGATGCCGACAACACTCCCGATCCCATGGCTTTGCATTACCTGGTTGCATCGGTGGTTTCGAACAAGGAACTTGGTGCGGTTATTGGTAAGTTCCGCACGGTGAATAAAAACCGCAACCTGCTTACACGGTTTATCAATATCGAAACACTGAGTTTTCAAAGCATGCTCCAGGCCGGGCGCTGGCAGTTGCATAATATAGCCACCTTACCCGGAACCAATCTCATCATGTGGAAATGGCTTATCGACGAGCTGGAAGGTTGGGATGAGGAAGCTTTGACAGAAGATTCCGAATTGAGTATACGCATCTACGAACTTGGCTACAAGATAAAGTTTGTGCCTTACGCAATTACTTACGAGCAGGAACCCGAAGAATGGAAGGTATGGATCAAACAACGCGTACGCTGGGTGCGAGGAAACAATTATGTACTTGCCAAATTTGTAAAAGAAATCCCGAATTTTAAAAATAAACGCCTCCGTTTCGACCTGCTTTATACCCTGGCACTGTATTATGTATTTTTCGTTGCCATCCTGGTTTCAGATATACTCTTCTTCCTGAGCCTTTTCGGCGTTATCAGTATTCCTCTCCCCGGACCTTACTCCATAGTGTGGATTGTGGCTATTGTATTATTTATGTTCGAAATACTCCTGGCGGTTTCATTCGACAAAGAAGACAACTGGCAGAATTTCGGATTAATCCTGATTATGTATTTCACATACTGCCAGTTATGGATTTTCGTTATGATCAAGGCCTTTTACCTCGAAAATATCAAGAAAGCCACGCACGAATGGGATAAAACGGTCCGTTTCGAAGTGCCTCCCAAAAAGGAAGAAATAGCCCAGTAGTATTGTTTTCTGTTATTTCCTAGCATCAGCAATGAG
>CAISRK010000048.1 GCA_903887815.1 uncultured Bacteroidales bacterium
GTTCTTCACCTTTTTTACTGACTTATCCGGGTAGTGCACAGTAAATTCAGGCGCTTTCAACAGGGAATTTATTTTCTCAACGGTTGTCATACCATCTATAAACCAGATCCGGATAACCGGCCCGCTTTCGGCGAATTCGGTTCTGATTCTGACAATGCCATCATCGTTTGATACATGTGAAACCAGGTAAGGCAGCCATTGCTGCATTTCGGGATCAGCCGCCTGTTCGAACGGAAGTTCGTAAACAAGCATCTTGTCATCCGAATAGCTTTCGTATTTGTTGAACGATACATCTGTTGCAGGGATAAACAGGTTAAGGAAATCCATTGCGGGGATTTCACCTGATATTTTATTCTTTTCGTTTACAACGAATCCTGTTTCGATCGATTGTTGATCGTTTCCTTCACCAAGGATAAGCAATTTGGCAGAAGCAGCAGATATGACGTTGCCTTCGCTGGTAAGAGAAGAATTAAAATAAATGGTAGCTTCGACAGGTTCACCAAAATTAGTATGCAGAGCCATCACCCCTTTGTCCTTTCGCAGCAGTTCAGCCAGGTATTGCTGGTCGTTAGGATCGAAGCAGCGGTCGATGCCAAGTTTTACAAAACGAACTTTAGCCGGGTATTTACCACTATAATTCAGCAATTCGGAAAGCGGTGCAAAAATTGCTTTTTTAACACCTTCTTCATTAATGATGGTTTCATCGTAATAAACTACTACACGTTTGTGCTTAACATACGTTTCCACCCCGATTACTCCTTTTACTTCTTTCATCTGGTTGGCGAATGAACGGGAACTGCCGAAACATTTCACGTTTTTCAAACCATCCATGCGCAGTACTTTCAGGTTCCTGCTGTTCATGTTGCCCCAGTTTTCGCTGATCGTTGGTAATTCGTATATAGTACCTATTGTGATGGATGCTGCAATCAAAACTACCGTTAATGCAGCCGGTAACCAGTTCATCCGGTGCCTGTTGATGGTGAGGGCGCCTTTTTCGGGACATTTTACCACGCAGTCGACACACATGTGGCAATCGATGTGATTTACACTTTCAACGTTTGAAATTTGTATTGCCATCGGGCATTTCTTATCGCAGATACGGCAATGGGTGCACAAATCATCATGACGTGTAATGCGAAGCGAAGGGAAAACAAAGAATTTCAGAGTTGTAGCCTCAAAAATAAATGAAGTGAGACAAACGGCACCCAGCAGCCAGGGCCATGGAATTGCAAACCCGGCAACGCTGGTAAGTAAAACCCAAAGCAAGGTTAAAGCTGCTGATGGCAGAGCATATACCGCTATATTGGTAATGGCGCCGAGCGGACAGAGGTATTTGCACCAGAACTGCCTTACGAAGAAAGAACCAACAATAGTGAGCAATATTGCCGGTATGGCATACCATAAAACCACATCGCCGCTGAACCTGGTAAATGATGCATAAAACGGGTCAAATTTGCGGCAGAACAATTCGCTGGCCGTGACAGTGAAATAAAAAGTTATGTACAGGAGTATGTATTTCAGTAGGCGAAGAATCCTGTCGGCGTTTCCTTTTAACACAATATTCATTTTTGCTTTGCGGCCAAGTTGTCCCATCCATTCGGTAAAAGTGCCGATCGGGCAGATATAACTACAGAAGAGTTTGCTGAAAAGTATTACCCCGAGCATAAGAGCTATCCCCAGGGCAACCTGCACCGTAGTCATAGAGCAGGCCAGTGAATGGATCGATAAATAACTTGCCAGCGACTGCATTCCCCCGAAAGGGCAGTAAGCTTCGAAATCGGCGGCGTAGTTTTTGTCGGAAAAAGGACGCACTACCATATAGGTGAGCAAGGCAAGTATGCCCCATTGTAGTATAATCCGATAATAATTAACAGGAGATTGTTTTTTGCCGGCCATAATAGTTCGCTTAGTTTGGTTCGGAATTTGATATGCATGCTTATGTATGCGAAAGTATAAAAAGCAGGAGTCTTCAGGATGCGAATCTGTAATTTAGAAATGGTCTACATTGCGAATTGCCGCCAGGTGTAAATGAAGGATTTCTTCCAAATGACGAATAATTACTACCTTTGAAATCCCAATCAGCCTAAATAATGAATCTCATCACTAAATTCCTTTTTCTACTGGCAATCACACTTTTGGGTGTTAACCTGGTTTTTGCCCAGGAAGACAGATTTCCGTATAAAAAACCTGTGGCAGCTGAAACACCGGTCCTTCAGAAACGCACTGAGGCCGAAATGCGCATTATGTTTTACAATGTGGAGAACCTGTTCGATGTGGTGCACGACTCGCTGAAAGCGGATAATGAATATGTTCAGGGCGGTATGCGCGGCTGGACATACGACCGTATGAGGCGGAAACTGCTCAATATTTCAAAAGTCGTTATTGCCCTTGGTGGCTGGAGCCCGCCTGATATAATCGGATTGTGTGAAGTGGAAAACCGCAATGTGTTATACGGACTTACTCTGGATACCCCGCTCGAAGTTTTCAAATACCGGATAATTCACTACGAATCGCCCGACCCGCGTGGAATTGATGTGGCCTTGCTATACAGGCCCGATAAATTCAGGGTATTATACCAGTCGGCGATCAGTGTGCGTTTTCCCTTCGATACGGCAGCACGTACACGCGATATCCTTTTTGTAAAAGGAATTGCCTGTAACCGCGATACCTTAAATATTTTCGTCAACCACTGGCCTTCGAAGTTTGGCGGAGCCTCAGCAACTATACCGAAAAGGAACTATGTAGCATCCCTGCTTCGCAGGCAAACCGATTCATTGCTTGTTGTAAATCCAAATGCAAATATTCTGATCATGGGCGATCTCAACGACTCGCCTTTTGATGAGAGCGTAAGCAAGAAACTCCAGGCTAAGATGGATTCGGTTGACCTGCAATACACTGATTTGTATGATATGCTTGCCGGAGCCGGTATTTCGTGGAAAAAGGGAACCATCAAGTTTCGCGAAGAATGGGAAACCATTGACCATATGATTGTATCGCGGCCGTTACTTTCGCACACAACTCCTCATGGTATGCATATTTTTGATGCTCCATTCCTGTTGCAGGACGACGATGCCTGGTTTGGTGAAAAACCCTTCAGAACCTATTACGGAGCGAAATATATTGGCGGATACAGCGATCACCTTCCTGTATACCTGGATCTGAAGTTCTGAAAAATATTACTGTCTTTTCGTTTGCTTTATATAAACTTCCCAAATCTCGTTCATGAAAAAGAAGCCTTCATTTTATAATATTGTAATTGCCGTAATACTTGCCCTCATTATACTGATAGGCGCATTGGTATTGTTTGTTAATCCTGAGCAAAAGAAAGTACGCAAACCCGTTGCTGTTATGAACGAGACGCCTGTCACACCTCCAAAACCGGTTTTCCGCAAGGACGGGGAACTCCGTTTTATTGACAATAAAACCAGCAAGGTGATTTCAGCTATCGATATTGAAGTGGCCGACAATGACCCCGAACGTGAGCAGGGACTAATGTACCGGGACAGTATGGCTGAAAACCAGGGTATGCTTTTCCTTATGGGAAGGGAGGAAATACAGACATTCTGGATGAAAAATACGATTATGTCGCTCGATATAATTTATGCCGATGCCAGCCAGCATATTGTGAGTATTCACACCAAATGCACGCCTTATTCACTCGACCCGATTCCCTCAGCTAAACCTGCTTCGTATGTGGTGGAGGTAAACACTGGCTATGCCGCAAGACATGAGATAAAAGTGGGTGACCGCATTTCGTTTTAGCCAGGTTCTGGGTTTTAATAGATAGTGAATTGCGAGAGGTGAAATGAGAGAGGAGAATGGCAAAGTGGAAGATTTGGTAATTACATTCAGATCTCAATAATCAGCGCCCCGGAATCAATAATACTGTATGCCTTCTGACCGGCCTTTCGGCATTCGTCGAGCCATTTGTTATTTCTGTATGCAGAATTCGAGCCGTCAATCACAACCAGGCCGGGATCATAGTGTTGAAGCAGGTTGCTGATTTTTAATTTCGGGTTATGGCGGATCACAAGGAAATCGACTTTGAGTTTCGGTTTATTTTCAAAATCTGGTAGGCTTATACTGTCAATCACCGAAATGCGCTTATGGCCAAACATGAAATTAGTCCCTTTAGTATACACAGGTATAAATGCAGTTATTCGATTCGTGCTTCGATGGTCCACGGTATCGATTGCGACCGGACTGATGCCGCTGGTCCCGAATAAATCGGCAGCCCCGTTTAATTGAAATTTCCTGGCTTTTTTATCGTTTATAAGTATGGAATCCGCAAGCAGGAGCTGCCGCCGGCCTTGTATAAATCCTATTGCCGATTGCCTGCCTGTGGAATAGAATATGATCTTCTGCTGCATATCCCGTTTGAGAGCAATAAGCGAAAAACTTACTGAAAGCAACAGCAGCATTCCCAGGGCTGAGAACAAGGCTTGTTTCTTCCTGAGGTACATGAAAACCACAAGCGATATAATGATTCCATAAATCAGGATCATTTCAGGCACGAAAATGGAATCGACATGCCACACCGAATGAGGTAATTGTTCAATAAGCCTTACTGACGAGTTTAAAGCCAGCAATATGTAATTTGTTGCTATCCCTAAAACATTACTCACCATGGGCACAAATGAGGTTGCAAGCACCGCTACACCGGCATAAATCGCCAGGAACGACAATGGAATAGCTACCAGGTTTGCGGCAATAAAATAATTCGGGAACTGGTGGAAATACAACATAGCCAGAGGCGCAGTTGCCAGTTGTGCAGCAATGGAAACCGCAACCAGATCCCATATGTACTGCGCAATCCTGCTTGTGGGATTCCAAAGGTCGGCAACCGGCTGGTTGATAAATACAATTCCGATAATGGCAATATACGATAGTTGAAATCCGATATTGCTGATCATCAGGGGATCGAAAAGCAGTAAGAATAAGGCCGATACCGACAGGGAATTAATTATATGTACATACCTGTTACTTAAATTGCCAAGCGATATAAATGTGAACATAGCAGCCGAGCGCATTACCGAAGGCGACATCCCGGTGAGTAGGGCATAGGCCCAGATGGTAAAAAGTATAATAACAGTCTTAATAAATAACTGCCCGCCTTTCTTTTTCATAAAGCTAAGCAGGAAGTTGATAATGATGAAAATTACCCCGACATGCAGCCCCGAAACACTGAGTATATGCATTACCCCGGTGCCTGAATAGGCCTGCAGCGTTTCATTATCAAGCATGTCGCATTGTCCCATGATCAGTGCCGAAGCAACGGCAAATTCTTTTCCTTCGAGACCATTCTTGTTCAGTATGCTGACGAACTTCCGGCTTGCGTTGTGTGCTTCCCTGTAAATATTGAATCCATGAGGCATCTCCAGCGTACGGTAGCTTCCGTTTTTGAGATAAACCTGGTGATACACATTATTGGATGCCATGTAGCGGCGGTAATCGAAGGCCCCGGGATTTTGCGGCGGGCTTATCGCCTGCAGTGATCCTGTCAAAACGAGCAGGCTGCCCTCGGGCGGAGGATTCGAAGTGGAATCTTTCTCGAAATAAGTTAAAACACGGCCTTTAGCTTCAATAAAAGTATTCCCTTTCTTTAAAGCAACTATCGTGAGAATGGTTTTGAAACTATGATCTTTTTCCTGCAAAGGTTCTGATACGCGCGCCAGGAAAACCCCTTCATTCTGAATATTGGCAAAATGATTATTGCTTAGAATCTCTTTATGAAGAATTACAGCATTATACCCGGATATCAGCATAAAACCGCTTAATACCAATCCAAAGAACCACTTTTGGCTGTTTTTCAGTTTCTTAATCCTGCTAAGTCCTGATACCAGCGTAAGCAGAAAGAAAGTAATCCAGAATCCCTGGTGAATTAATGTAACAGCCTGTATAGCCATGCTTATTACTATACCTGCCATAAAAGGCATCAATACTCTCAGTACAGGGAAGAGATGGCGGTACTGCATATTACCAGGATGTCCAACTCAAAGTTAAGGATATTTTCAGGAATTCCGGAGGTTCCCGCCTGAAATTATTACTCCTCCATGCTATATTCTGCCTGTTTCCGGAATTTGTATATTTACAGTTTCCTGAAATAGTCAAAGCAATGGTAAGGGAAATGAAACCGGAGGATCGTACACGGGTACTCGAAATATACTCATCCGGGATTGCCACAAGGAATGCTACATTCGAAACCGAAGTGCCTGCCTGGGAAGAATGGGATTCGCGACATCATTTACACTCAAGGTATGTATACGAGGAAATTGGGGGAGTTCGCGGCTGGATTGCATTATCGCCTGTATCAGCACGAAAAGCATATTCCGGGGTTGCTGAAGTAAGCATTTATATTTATCCCTCCAGCACAGGGCATGGGATTGGCTCCCAGTTGATGCAAAAAGTGATTGAATCCTCCGAAGAACAAGGAATCTGGACGCTGTTTTCAAGCATCTTTCCTGAAAATACAGCAACTCTGCGGCTTCATGAAAAATTTGATTTCAGGATTATAGGCAGGCGTGAGAGAATTGCGCAGCTTGATGGCAAATGGCGCGATACTATTTTGCTTGAAAGAAGAAGCAAAAGCACAGGAATCATTGATGGCTTTTAAACTTGCACGACTCCTGCATTTTGATTATTTGCAATATTGGTTTAATAATTCGGTGCCTTTTTTATTGCCCAGTTCTTCCGCTTTACGCCAATCGTCGCACGATTTGGTATTGCCTTTAGCATTGAATGCGGCACCCCTGTTTATATAAGCCGGTGAATATTTTGGTTCTATTTCAATGGCTTTTGAGAAATCACCAATTGCCTTATCGTAATCTTCTATCATAACATAGCAATTGCCCCTGTTCATATAATTCGACACATTTCGGGTATCAAGCTCCAGGCTCTGGGTGAACGATGCAATTGCTTCGGTATATTTCCCAAGTGCAGCTTCCGATGTGCCTTTATTGAAATAGGCAGCGGCAAACCCGGGTTTTAATTTTATAGCTTTATTATAATCGGCAATTGCTTCGGCATGATGCCCCAGTATGGCCCTGGTTACTCCCCGGTAATTAAGAGCATCGGTAAAGCCGGGTTTTAATTTAACAGCTGTATTAAAATCATTGAAAGCCTTGTCGTTTAGTCCTTTCTGATAATAAACGCATCCCCGGTAGTAAAAACATTCAGGTATTTTTTGGTTGTATTTTATGGCCTGGTTAAAATCAAACAGCGCACTGTCGCTCACGTGCAGTAGATAAAGCGCCTTGCCTTTTAAATAATAGGCATTATAATTTTTATTGTTCTGCTTTATGCACTTGTTATAGTCTTTAATAGCGCCACGGAAATCACCATTTTTTGCTTTATTCATGCCGGCAATCAGCTCAGGAGGAGCAAGCGAATCTGCTTCAGGCTTTGCCTGTTTTACAGGCATTGTTGTAACCTTTTGATTGGAATTTCCGACGATAATCTCGTGCTGGTCTATAATGCCGGGTATTGTTGAATGAACGCTATTTGCTAAAGCCAAACCGTTGCCGGGGTTTACATTACAAGCGGTGGAATTCCCACTGATAAAAGTCGACTGGGATTGTATTTTAGCATGCCTGACGGAAGCTGAAGCAGCAGTCGCTATAAGGGAAATTGCTGCAATGAGTAAAATGGTTCTCATTAGTAAAGCTGTTATTTTAGTTGATTTTTTAACTTTTCGAACATTATGGCAGCTGCACGGTCCGAAGCTCCCGGGGGACCAACAAGTTCCTTCAACTGCTTGTAATCGCTGAGCATCCGGCTGCGGGCTTCGCCTTCTGCCAGGAGGGGTGAAAGTTCGCGGCTCAATGTATTGGCTGTAAATTTATATTGAATTAGTTCTGCAACTACTTTTCGGTTTAGTATAATGTTGGGAAGTGAAATAAATTTAACATGCACAATCATCAAGGCAATCAATGCCGTTATGAAACTGAAGCGGTAAACAACTACCTGGGGAACCCCTAACAATGCAGTTTCAAGTGTTACCGTACCCGATTTAACCGCGGCAGCATGCGAAACATGCAGAAGGTCGTGGGTATGCCCGTAAACTACTTTTACCGGGTAGTTTTTAATGAGTTTGTTGTAAAATTCCGGGCTTAGGGTCGGGACCCCGGCAATTACAAACTGGCAGTCGCTGAAGCGCTCCGTGATTTTAAGCATAAAAGGCAGAATACGCTGCAATTCCTGTTTACGGCTGCCTGGAACCAGGGCTATAATTGGTTTATTCCCCAGATCGTATTTTTTACGTATTTCATTTTTATCCACAGGTGAATCCAGGTCCATGGAGTCGGGCATCGGATGGCCTGTAAACTCCACTTTGTAGCCGTATTTTGCATGAAAGTCCTTTTCGAAGGGCATTACCACAAAGGCCAGGTCGGTGTTCCTGTGCAGTTTATGCACGCGGCGCTTTTTCCAGGCCCAAACCTGGGGCGATATGTAATAAAACACATTTATTCCTTTTGCTTTGGCAAATTTAGCAATTCGCATATTGAAGCCCGGGTAATCGACTAAAATTACAGCATCGGGTTCCCATTCTACGATATCCTTTTTGCATAAACGGATATTTGCCAGAATAGTCCTTATATTGAGAAACACTTCCTGGAAACCCATGAAAGCGAGTTCGCGGTAATGCTTAACGAGAATTCCTCCTTCGGCTTCCATTTTTTCACCGCCCCAGCAGCGGAATTCAGCCTTTGAATCGCGTGCTGCAAGCCCTTTCATGAGCTTTGCTGCATGTAAATCACCTGATGCTTCCCCTGCAATAATATAATATTTCATAGGCTGGTGGGGTTGATCTATATCGGAAAAGTGAAATTACTGTTCTTCAGGAACAAGAAAAACAACAGGACCAGGATGGCTGACGTAACCAATAGCGCCTGACCGGTTTTATAAAACTTAAGGTTTACAAGATAATAGCGCATTGCAACCAGGTTAAATGCAATTCCCAGTAAAAGCAGGTTGATCTGCCGAACGTTTTCCAGTATGTTGAAATTTTTCTGAAGAAGACTGACAATCACTATGATCATGAAACTTGTCGGGACCGGAATTAACAAACCAAGGATAAATCCAAGGGTATATTTGTCGCGTTGAAGCCATTCTCTCATATGCATTGTAATAGGTTTAAACAATTCAGTCTGGATATTTTACAATTTATAAGTTTCAGTTCTAAACTCATAACTCTGAACTCATAACTCCATTTATCCTTCCAGATCCCAGTCTTTTATCGTCCTGATAAACTGGTGTGCTGTAAGATCAATCTGTATAGGAACAATACTGATGTAATTATTGTTAAGGGCCCAATGGTCGTTATCTTCACCTTCTTCGAGGTTAATAAATTCACCCTGGAGCCAGTAATAATCACGTTTGTGAGGGTCTTTCCGTTCATCGAAATTCTCATCCCAGTAGGCCCTGGCCTGTTTTGTGACTTTAATGCCCGCTATCGGGCTTCCGTTGAGTACCGGGATATTTACATTCAGGCAAATCCCGTCGGGAAGTCCGGTTTCGAGTACTTTCGAAGCCACTGATTTTATTATTTTCCCGCAATGGCTGAAATCGGCCGAGTGTTTGTAATCATTCAGTGAGAATCCAATGGCAGGTACATTTTCCATGGCTCCTTCAATTACAGCTGCCATGGTACCCGAATACAACACGTTAATCGAAGCATTGCTCCCGTGATTGATGCCCGATACAATCAGGTCGGGTTTACCGCGGATAATAACCTTTTCGCCAAGTTTAACGCAGTCGGCAGGGGTGCCGTTGCAACTGTATTCTCGAAAACCCGGTTCATCGGTAATCAGGTGAAGCCTCAGAGGTACCTGAATGGTAACGGCATGCCCCATGGCCGATTGCGGTTTGTCGGGGGCAACAACTACCACATCGCCAAGCGGCCGAATAGCCTCAATAAGGTAACGGATTCCCGGGGCATGTATGCCATCATCGTTGGTGATCAGTATTAGTGGTTTTTTCATGTATCTGGATAATTCAGGCTTAAGATTCTGTTTCAGTATGAGTTTCGATATGTTCGGTAACGTTTTTCGGACCTGGAATACTCGTTACTCCTGCCGAAACAATAAATTTCATCACTTCCGTTGAGTTTGCATTAAGCGGTTTCACATTTGCCGCCTTAACTATATAAAGGTTTCCCGAAAAAGTGTACGAATAGGGTATATACACGGCCACTTTCTCAAGGCTGATGCCTAGTGCTGTAAGGTCATGCTGTGTAATAAATCCAAGCATTTCAAGGTCCGAGTTTACATTAACCTTTACAAGAACAGGTTCAGTAAATTTCTTTTCTTTCCCTACAAAAGCCGACATGAAGTCCTTGATGGATGTATAAATTATTTTTACTAGCGGCGCCTGGCTTATAACCCTGTCAATCCATTTCAGAAGTGGTGTGAAGAGGATTGAACTTCCGATAATGCCGATCAGGGTGATAAAAGTCAGGATGATGATTAATCCCAGCCCTGGAATTTTGAAGCCGATAATATCAGCGAGGTGTTGCAAAAGCAAACCATCGATAAACTCCAGTGTAACGACAATGGCATAAATGGTTATTGCCACTGGCGATAAGAGTAATAATCCCTGGAGAAAGTAACGGATAAGCTTGTTCATGGTGCCTGATTGGGGTGCAAAATTAGTTAAATTTTCGCCTCAAATGTTGCGGCCGGATAAGATGCTGTTATTCTGTGTGATAGGATACGTAAAACCAGCTAGCAGCTGCAATTGAATCTTTTGTATTCCTGATACTTTGGTAATGAAAATTATTTCGAAGCATTTTTGACATACTTCTCCAGCCACTGATCCGTTTCCCACAGCATATGAAGTATATTTTCTTTTGCTGCATAGCCATGGCTCTCGAAAGGCAGCGAAACATAACGCACTGTTCCTCCAAGTCCTTTTATAGCGGAATACAATCTTTCACTTTGTATAGGGAAAGTTCCGGAGTTATTATCGGCATCGCCATGAATAAGCAGGAGCGGGGCTTTGATTTTATCCGCATGGCTGAAAGGACTCATATTGTTGTACACTTCGGGTGCTTCCCAGTAGGTGCGTTCTTCGCCCTGGAACCCAAAAGGTGTCAGTGTCCGGTTGTATGCACCGCTGCGGGCAATTCCGGCTTTGAACAAATCGGTATGCGCCAGCAGGTTAGCCGTCATAAATGCACCGTAACTATGACCGCCTACCGCCACACGCGTGCTGTCGCCAACACCCATATTTGAAAGTGTTTGTATGGCTGCATGTGCATTCTGGTAGAGCTGAGGGATAAAATTATCATTGGGTTCGGCGCCGTTTTCACCTACAATAGGCATTTCGGCATTATCGAGAATGGCATATCCGCGGGTTACCCATAAAACCGGGGATCCATAATAAGGGCGTGTAAACGTGTTTTTCGAACCACGCACCTGTGAGGCATCGGCAGCCGATTTATATTCGATAGGATAGGCCCAGATTAAGACGGGTAGTCTGCCGTCGCGCTCTGCCTCATACCCTTTAGGAAGATACAGATCACCAGCAAGATTGATTCCGTCGGCGCGTTTATACGTTATTTTCTGCCTGCTTACTCCTTCGAGCAACGTATAGGGGCTTTTAAAAGCAGTCAGTGGAATTTCAGCAGGTTTCTTTCTTATTGTTGTATGCAGGTAATAGTTGGTTATCTCGGTCTGGCTCTCACGGGCAGTTATAAATACGGATTTCACCGGATCGATCATCTTTACAAGATATTCATAATATGGCGCTTTGCACCTCCATAGTTGGCGGGTTTTCCCTGTTGTAAAATCAAAGGCCTGAATAAGAGGCATATCACCCTCGTCGGAAGCACCGCCTGCACTCATCAGGAGTTCTTTTTCATTCAGAACAATAAGGGCTTGCCTGCCGTATTGGTTTTTTTGAGTCAGCGGGTCACCAATATCCGAATACGAATCGTTCGAACTGCGTGCAAAAACAGAGTCGGATTTCCCGGTCGACGGATTATAGCGGTTCATCTGGAACTTACGGCTGGCGTAGGATTCTTCGTAAAAAACCGCTGTAGTTGCATTTCCCCAGCTAACCCCCTGGTAACGCATACTGGTTTTAAAGAGCTCGGCAGGCTGCTTGCCTCCTGTTGCGGAGATTTTAACTGCAACCAGGGCGTCGCGCCAGGTTGATTTGGATTTTCCCAAACCGCCATCCAGTGCTTTAATATAGGTCACAGTTGAAGGTTCGTCACTCCGCCATGCGAAATTCCTTGGATAATCGGGAGCATCGTCGAAACCTATTGGATCACCTTCCGATGAAGGGTTGGTTGCCAGGTTCAGCACCACTGACCCATTTATATCGGTAACTGCCACCTTGTGGGGAAAACCGTAAGCCGGAACCATGTAAGAATAAGGTTTTTCGATAGTCTGCAGCAAGAGGTAATTCCTGTCGGGCGAAACTGCGAAACCCCTGAAAACAGCCGGTCCCCCTATTTTAGTTTCGACCCCCGAATTGTTAATTACCAATTGCGAGCGGGTATAGTATTCGAAAAGCGATTCGTCGTAAGCTGATTTTATAAGGTCCTGGTATGTACGCGATGAGGCTTTCCGGCCAAGGTTTTCCTGTACGACAGGTCCTGTGGGGGCAAGCGGTTTGTCCGGTTTGGGGATATTTGGCAGAACAGTTTTGTACATGATCCGGTTATCGTCGATCCAGGTAAAATTACCACCCGAAACAATATTCAAAGGGGACTCGTTGATTTTAACGGCCGTAAACGAAGCCAGATCAATAATATAAAGGTCAGTCGCGGTTTTTGTAAGATTTACAAACGCAATTTTGTTTTGCGAAGGGTTCCATTGAACTCCTGTGGCGCGCATTTCAACCGGAAGCCCTTTCACCGGGTATTCCTGCATGGTATTCAGGTCTTTTAGTGTAAAGCCTGTTAACGTATTGGGACGGCTTGGCGAAAAATTGTCAGGGTTTATCCTTAGCCCGGCAATGCGGAGCTCAGGCTCGGCCAGTTCGGCTACCGAAGGAAATGTGTTGCGTTCCATCAGCAATATCCATTTTCCTGCATCATCGATACTTGCCGATGGCACAGGCTTTGCCATGATCAGATCGTAAATTTCACGGGGCGGCTCCTGGTATTTTATTTGTTCCTGGGCTTTAAGTTGCATAAGAGCGATTAAAAATAGAAATGTAAATACAGTTTTCATTTGCGCAAAGGTATTTATGCAAAAGAGGTTAATATCAGCATAAGCTGTTTGAAATTTTAGCCTGGGGCTTCAGCTGCCGGCTATACTGATGTAATTCAATCCGTTTCCATTATCCCGGCGATAAACCCGGTGAGTTCTTCATAAAACATCTGAACAGGGAATCCCATTACATTGTAATAGCAGCCCTCGATGCCGCTGATACCTATATACCCGATCCAATCCTGTATGCCATACGAACCGGCTTTGTCGTAAGGCTTATGATGATTTACATAAAATTCAATTTCATCCTTTGCCAGTTTCCTGAAATTCACCAGGGTATGTGCATGGAATACAGTTTTCGCAGTCCGCGACTTCAGGCAGATGCCTGTGAATACGGAATGCTGCTTACCCGAAAGTTTCTGAAGCATTTCAATAGCTTCTGCTTTCCCTGCAGGCTTCCCGATATATTCGCCTTCGAGCCACACAATAGTATCGGCTGTTACAAGGATCGAATCATGAGCTAAAAGTGAAGAGTCATAAGCGTCAGCTTTGAGTTCACATAAGTACCTTGCAATGTCAGCTCCTACGAGCTCAGGAGGATAAATTTCGTCAACATCAATTTCTGCAAGGGTATAGTGAAGGCCGAGTGCTTTAAGAAGGTCCTGTCGTCGGGGTGATTTTGACCCAAGTATGAGATTATAGTGCCTGAGTATTTCCTGTTTCATGAAGTGCCCGATAGGCTTTTAGTATTGTGCTTATTACCAGTGATATGCATCATCATTCATCCATTTCCCCTGTACTTTCAATACCTGCTCAATAATGTCGCGAACGCACCCCCGGCCTCCCGGCTGGTGCGAAATATAGGTGGAAATCCTCTTAATTTCCTCAACCGCATCCGCCGGGCAACAGGGAACTCCAACCTTAAGCATGATTTCGTAATCGGGAATGTCGTCACCCATAAACATCACATTCTCATCTTTCAGTTCGTGGTCGGCCAGATATTGATTATAGACATCAATCTTTTTTTCAACGCCAAGGAAAACATCTTTCACTTTCAGGTTTTCGAACCTGCGTTCCATCGATTCGGAATAACCGCCTGAGATTATTACTATGCGGTAATTTTTCTTTACGGCAAGTTGCATGGCATAACCATCCTTAACATTAGCCGTGCGAAGCGCATCGCCATTGGCAGTCAGAAGAACAGAGCCATCCGAAAGAACCCCGTCGTAATCAAACATGAATGTATTGACCTTTAATAGTTTTTCCTTGTAGTTCGACATGTATGGCCTGTTAATGCTTATTTGTGTTGTTTTATAATAAGTTGGGCTAAAAGCCTGTAAAGTTCAGCATATTCAGGAAACGATGCAAGAGCTTCGATGTGCTTTTCAATAGTTGGAATATCGCTGCGTCGGGCCGGACCCGTCTGTACCTTTAGCGGATCGCCATGAACTGCTTTTCGGGTGGTTTCGAGCATCAGAGGATGGAGAACTTCAACGGGCAGTCCGTTCGTTTTAAGTATTTCGTTGCTGATGCTATACATCAGGTTCGAATAGTTTCCTGCAAAAACAGCGGAAACATGCAATAAGAGTCTTTTCGCGCTGTCGGCTTCATACACTTTTGATGAAAGTTTCGACGCAACCTGCCTGATGGCACTCAAATCGTCTTCATTTGATGCCTCCAGGAAGAATGGCACGTCGCTGAAGTCAACCGGGATTTCTTTCGAAAAGGTTTGCAAAGGATAAAATGAGCCGTAATGTGCTGAATGTGATTTAAGTACATCAACTGAAACTGAACCGGCTGTATGGACAACAATCCCGTTGAAATTGCCAATAGCTGCGGCAACTTCGTCTATTGCCTTATCAGGCACAGCAATTATAATGAGGTCAGCTCCTGTCTTTAAAGCAGAAATATTCTGAAATGCTACTGAATTAGAGCTTTCGGCAAGTTCCGATGCATGGGTGATATCACGACTCCAAATCCCTGAAATGTGAAATCCTTCCAGTTTCAACGCCTTTGAAAGGTGCCAGGCCACATTTCCCGATCCTGCAAACGCAATGTTCCTGATGCTGTTGTTTGTGGTCACAAACGCTGTATTAGTATTATCCGGTTTATTATTTAGCTGCTGCTTCTTTATACTTACCCATAGTCCGGCGCATGATCGAGTAGGTTAGCCCGCTGAATAAGACTACAATGCCGAACCATAAAACTCCGATATATGGGAAGATAATCGCTTTCATAACAATATAATCCTGTTGTCTTTCGTACACACCTACGTGTATTGCCTTCGAATCGGCAGCCACGCCCTCAAAACGCAATTTCAGGTTCAGTGGTTCTATAGTCCCATCGGTACGCTTTAGTTCTCCGTTAACAATTTCGTACTTTATTTCGGTGTCCAGTTGTCCTTGTTCCATGCTCATGATTTTGAATTTTGCAACAATACTGGCATTATTAACATCATCATTTTTCATGGAAGTAGTAACATCGTCGAGTATAATCAAATTGCGCCCTATTGCCAGGGTATCTTTCACTACCATAGGTTGCTCGCCGGTTTTGCTGAACCCGGTTGAATCGGCATTCTGCACCCCTTGTTGGGCAAAGCTTAAAAATGTATAGATGTCCTTATCAATAAAATGCTTGGTGTCAGGATTGTAAACATTTCCCATTCGGGTATTAACATTGAGTGATGGATAAACCGAAAAATCGATTTTCCCCGTGCCGGCATCTTTAACTTTAACAAAATCAACCTGGTAGAATGTCTCCCTGCCCTTGGTTTTTGCATCGGTGTAAGTAACCATATAGCGGCCCATGGTCTGGCTGACACCTTTAACCAGTACAAGGTTTTCCTTGTTCTCAGCTTGCCCGCCCAGGTCCATACCGGAAGTGTTACGCGAGATTACCTGCGAATTGCTGAATGCAAGTACCACGCCCAGCAGGAAAAGTGTAAAGCCGATATGTGTAAATGCCCCGCCAACATTCGACGTCTTTTTCATGTAATGGATTACAAAATCGACTGAAACTACTGCGGCAAGCAGGATACTGTAAAGCATAGCGGTACGGGCTGCACCGGTTACATGATCGCCAATGGCAACAAGCACTGTAAGCACAAGTGCAATCGCTGCTGCGACCCCGATCTTGCGCAGAAATGGTTTAATTTCGTTAGAGCCATACCAGAGGTACTGGCTTATGGAAATACCAAGGGCAATCACGATGGCAAAAGGCATCTGCCATGTATTATAGAAATTCACATTATCAATCGGTGGAGCTATATCGGTGTGGAATAATTTATTAAACACAGGGATTGATGTTGTAGCTGTTACCTGGAATGCCGAAAGCAGCACAATGATCGCCCCGATAAGCATCCAGAATTCGCGTGTCATTACTTCGTCGTTGTCCTTTTTGGGGAAATGCTTTTTGCGGAAAATCAAGAGTATGATTGATGGAACAAGGAAAAGCACATCGAATACGACCATCTGCATCGAAAGCGCATTTTCGCCGAATGAGTGAACCGAAGTTTCGCCAAGTACACCGCTGCGGGTGAGGTATGTTGCATATACAACGAAAAACCATCCCAATATTGTAAAGAAATAGGTTGTCGCATAGGTATTGAACCTCTTCCTTGCTATGATCATTGTATGAAGGGTGGCAACCATCAGAAGCCAGGGTACCAGCGACGCATTTTCAACAGGGTCCCATGCCCAGAATCCACCGAATGTAAGCGATTCATATGCCCAGCGGCCCCCGAGAATAATTCCAATGCCTAAGGTGA
>CAISRK010000049.1 GCA_903887815.1 uncultured Bacteroidales bacterium
CATCCATTGATCGTGGGAGCGTTTTTCAGCGAGCTATACTTTCTAGCATCCAATTATTGGCATCCACAAGAGTTCTGATTAATTTGAGCCTGTGAGTTTATCAGCAGACCCTAATTAATACCCAAATTTAGTGATTCCACTTCAACTAATAATTTCATGTCGGATAATTTTTATTAAAGTTGAATTTTTTTCCCGTGGAGTATTGTACATCCAGTTTCAAGTGGGTTGGCAGGAACAAACGATTTCAGTTTATACAAGCGGAATCTGTTACATAAATTCTATGTAAGGGTTTATTGCTGCCGGAAAGGATTTGTAATTCTTTCAGGCACAGGGAAATGCAACGGTCTGGGTTAAGCCTTATTTTTGTTTTAATTTATTATATTAGCAGTATCTTTTGGAATAATTTATTTTGCTATGAGAACTAAACCTTTGTTTTTTGCAGCAGTACTGATTGCTTTTTTTAGCGCTTCGCTTTCAGCCCAGATAGGATTTAAGCCCTATAGCACATTTGTAACAGGTTCCTCTGCAACGGCATTGGTAATTAGCGATATAAATGCTGATGGGCGAAAAGACATAGCGCTAGTTACAGGCAAGATTTCCGATAATGTTACTGACTACAAGTTATTGATCTATTATCAGAACACAAACGGGAATCTCAATAGCCCGGTTGTACTTTACTACCCTGCACGAAAGTATAATGACGGGGCAATCTCGCTCGATGCCGGCGACCTGAACGGCGATAATAAAACAGATATAGCCATTGCCAGTGATGACAGCCTTGTGATATTTTACCAGCAAGATGCAACAACTTTCAACAAACATTGCACTTATATAGGTTATAGCGCGGCGGATGCGGTGAAAATTGGTGACCTGAATAACGATGGCCATGCTGACCTTGCTGTTTCCGAATTCAATGCAACCAGTATCCATATATTTTACCAGGATGTGAACGGTAACCTGAATAAGACCGATTATCCTTCGGCTGAATGCGGTTTTGTAAGCCTCGAAATCTGCGA
Source organism: uncultured Bacteroidales bacterium (assembly GCA_903887815.1). GTDB lineage: Bacteria > Bacteroidota > Bacteroidia > Bacteroidales > UBA4417 > UBA4417. The sequence goes on from CAISRK010000049.1 coordinate 1,017, forward strand.
TATAAATAATGACTTACTGAACGACCTGCTGCTTTTTTCCTATGGAGGGTATAATCATGGCCTTTTTTATTTTTTGCAGAATGCAAACGGAACCCTCGATTACCCATACAGCAGTGGCATAGGTCAAAACGGGGGAAGGGGAATGGCCGTAGGGAACCTCAATAGCGATTCAAAACCTGATATTGCAGTTACTTCAGGCGGCAATTATCCGGCTAAACTTGAGCTTCACATGCAGCAGCCAGGTACCTTCGGGTTTGCTCCCCCGCAAAACCTGGTAGCATACGATATACCGGCTCCGGTTTGCATCGACGACCTCGACTGCGACGGGAAGAATGAAATAATACTGGCTCATTCAGGCTGGAACGCTATTTCTTGCTTTGAGCAGGATGAGCAACATCATTACTCATCGTATAAACTGTTCTTCAATATCTATGGCAACTATAACATGTATAATATGGCTACCGGCGACCTGAACGACGATGGAAGACCTGATATTGCCCTGGCTTCGGGTCACCTGATCATTCATTATAATGATACAAAACCCGCTGTTTCCGATACTATTACGTCCAGAAAAGTCATGAGTTCCCAAACCCATAATACTGAAATAAAGGGCAGGCATCAATTTACCGATACTATTAATACCGTCATTGTAAGGATAACCGATAGTGTGAATGTAAAATATACTATTAAAACCAATTTCGGCAGGGAATATAGGTATGAACTGCGTAACGGCCTGGTATGCAATTATTATGTAAATGATACTTCAGTTATTGACTCGGTTTACATGAGTTGGAACGATACACTATCGGTTGTGCAAAATATTTATTACCATCATGTCGATACTATCGGTGTGCATGGTATAAAGGAATTACTGTTGCTGGGTAAATTGAAACTTTATCCGAACCCTACATCAGGGATGCTTTATTTTGAAACAAATTCACTTTTAAAGGATATCCAGATCAGCGTTTTCACTGCTTCGGGAATAGGGGTTAACGCGCCGGTAACAAAAGGTGCGGGGACATACAGAATCGATTTAAGCACGAAGCCCAAAGGTTTATATTTTGTAAGCTTTTTGTGCGAAGGAGAAATAGTGTATAAAAAAGTTATTCACCTTTAAGGATCCAAGGGCTGAAACGAGTACGAAACTGAGCGAGGGGCAAAGGAAGTTTATGGAATTTACGATTTGCGATTTAGGAGTAAAACTTACTAAATTATAGGGGTGCCTGCACAACTTTGCGCTCGTTGCCTATTCCATTGAGTCCTTGCGGTTGATTTTTATGCCGCAGAGAGCAGTTCCCTATTTGAACATCAGCGCCGCATCTTTTTCTTTTCCTTTCTGCCACCATTCATCGGGGACAACAGTCCAGTTGTTAAAGGCTATGGGGGTCACGGTTTTCTTGTCTTCGATCCATTTCATAAGGTAGTACCTCAGATCCTTGGGTGTTGAATTGATGATTCTGCCGGCAATCTGGTCCTTCGGGATTTTTGCACCCTGGGTGAGCAGCCCGCCCCCCCCGTTGCCCTGGTACGAATTAATTGCAACGGTATACGTCTTTTTAAGATCAAAGGGTTTGCCGCCTGCAAGTGCAGTGATATTAATTCTTTGCCCTGCCGGTTTGCTTACATCAACCGTATAGGTAATGCCTGCAGCGGCTGTAAAATTATAATAGGCTGCCGTTAGCTGAGGATTGCCGTGCGTCAGCACCAGGTTGCCCTGGGCATCGCGTTTGAAATTCATCAGGTCGTCATCAGCATTCTTCATCTGGTTAAACCATTGCCCGTACGAATACTCAAGGTAATCCTTAATCTCCTGTCCGCTCAGGTTCATGGTATACAAAAGGTTTTCGAATTTGTACAGGTTGAACATATCGCGTACATAAACCTGTCCCTTTTTAACTTCGGCATTATACGAAAGCAGCGAAGCAAACGAAACATCGGCATGCGAGAGTTCGAGCTGTATCTGCTGTATGAGGTCAATAAAAGGTGAATCGCCGAAGAAGGATTCGTGTGTTGATATGCCTGCGGTAAATTCGCCTATGGGTTTTGCCACGTAGGCTTTAATGGTATTAATTACAGGCTCAAATTCAGCCATAAACGCACTGTCGGGTTTAATGTTTTCCACAGGAATTACTTTCCCGCTTGTTGCTTTCATCCATGCGCCGGTAGTTTTGTTTTTATCCAGCACAATAGTTGCTTCGGTAGCCGTGCGTGCAGCACTCAGCGTGCCGAGGATGAGAACATTGCTGCCGGCAGGATCTTTTACGGTATAGTTCCAGCCGTGGTGGTCGTGGCCTACAAATACAACATCGAAACCTGCCACCTGCTCAGCCACCAGCTGGGCGGCATTCTCGTTGCGGGGCTTGTCGGGGCTTTGTCCTTCGTAGGCAGCTTCAGTTCCGGCATGAAAAAGGCCGATCAGTAAATCGGGATGTTCCTTCTCCTGTATGATCTTTACCCATTTCCTTGCGCTTGCAACCATATCCTGGAAGTCGATTCCGCTCCATATTTTCTCGGGGAGCCACATAGGGATACCAGGTGTGATAAGACCGAGAACAGCGATCTTAACCCCGTTGCGGTTGAGTATGGTATAGGGTTTGAAATAGGGTTCGCCCGTTTTGGTATCCACGGCATTGGCAGCCATCCAGGGGAATTTAAATTCTTTTGCAAGTTTATCGTAAACCGGGTGGCCGGGTTCAATATCATGGTTCCCAACGGTGGCGGCATCGTACTTCATATAGTTCATCACCCCGGCACAGATATGTTCCGAACTGGTCTTTTCGAAGTTGTAATAGTATACTAGTGGCTGTCCCTGGAGTATATCCCCGTTATCGAGCAGGATTACCGACTGGCTTTTATCGGCTCTCTGTTCCTCAACGTAAGTATAAACCTGTGCCAGGGAAGTGGAGGCGGGTTTATCGTTTATAAAATCCCAAGGGAAAAGCGAACCATGTACATCGCTGGTTTCAATAAGTTTCAGTTTGACCGTCTGGGCCTGCAGTGGTGTTAAGGACGTTATAAACAACAGGCTTGCTGTTAAAAGCAGGAGGGAGGATATCGAGGATTTCTTCATTTGATGGGTTGATGGGTTGATGGTTTGATGGGTTGATGGTTTGATGGGTTGATGGGTTCAAAGAGGTTCAAATGCCTGCGGCGATCGAGGGGATAATAATCCTGATTTTTGTTTACAAAATCTGTAAACCTATTCCAGGACAAGATATAAATCGCTAATCGCCTTTCGCGCTTCGTCACGTGTCACCTCAGCCTACCACTCCGGCCTCACCACGTTATTCATATTCCATAGTATCCTCGATTTGATCCTGGAGTTATAAGCGGTAGGCCTGTCGGGTCGCCATTTACGCGGGTTGGGCAATACAGCGGCAATGGAGGCAGCTTCGTCGCGCGAGAGGTTCTTGGCAGGTTTATGAAAATAGTATTGCGATGCAGCTTCGGCACCATAAATGCCATCGCCCATTTCGATAACATTCAGGTACACCTCCATGATGCGTTTCTTCCCCCACACCAGTTCGATAAGCCCGGTAAAGTAAAGTTCGAGTCCTTTACGCACATAGTTGCGTCCCTGCCAAAGATATACATTCTTAGCCGTTTGCTGCGAAATGGTGCTTGCCCCGCGTAATTTTTTCCCTCTTGCATTCAGTTTCTGTGCCTTTTCGATGGCTTTAAAGTCGACACCATAATGACTTTCGAAATTATTGTCCTCCGAGGCAATAACTGCGAGTACAAGATTAGGCGAAATATTCTTGAGCGAGACCCAGTCCTTATTAATTGCCGGTTTCTTGCCGTCGGCAATATTCTCAACAACGCGGATAAGCATAAGGGGGGTAGCCGGTGGATTTATGAACCGATACATAAGCGTAAAAACAATACTTGTACCGAAAAAGAAGATTAGTCCGAAGCGGATAATTCCGAAAATCTTTTTTATAATACTTTGATTTCTCGAAGGTTGGCCCATGTGGCTGATTGGCATTGTTATGCAAAAAACAATTTTACTCTTATGATGCAAATGTATTAATTTTTTGATATGTTTGCCAAGCCTTTCGGCCAAACCTATGGGAGGTCTAAATAGCTGATAAACAAGAAGTAGCGATTAATATAGTTCAAATATAAATATAATAAAAGGCTCATGAGCAACTTTATAGGAATACGGCACGAAGACAAGTATGTAATGGAACGCAGGGCGCCCCTCACGCCCAAACACGTTGAGAGGCTCATAAAGCATAAGAAGCTTGATTTCGTAATACAGTCGTCCGAAAAAAGGGTGTTTACCGATGACGAATACATCAAGGCCGGGGCTAAAGTTGCTAAAGATCTTAAAAAATGCGGGGTTATTTTCGGCGTTAAGGAAATGCCCGAATGGTTTTTTGAAGAGGAGAAGACCTACGTTTTCTTTTCGCATGTAATCAAGGGCCAGTCGTATAATATGCAGATGCTGCGAAAAATGATGGAGTTGAAATGCAACCTGATCGACTACGAACGTGTTGTGGACGAGCAGGGCAAACGACTTATTTTCTTCGGGCGTTATGCAGGGCTGGCAGGGATGATCAATTCGCTATGGTCGATGGGGCTGAGATTGAAAGAAGCAGGGTTTAATACGCCGTTTCTGCATATTAAACAGGCTCATCACTACCATTCACTTGCCGAAGTCCGCGAGGTGATTTCAGCTATAGGGCAGGAGATAGCCGAAAAAGGCCTCCCCGAGGAACTGCGCCCGTTTACGGTTGCATTTACAGGATATGGAAATGTTTCGCAGGGAGCACAGGAAATTATAGGGCTGCTTCCCGTGAAGGAAATTTCGCCTGAGAAACTGCTGGCACTCAAACGCCGCAGCAAACTCCCCGATAACCTGATCTATAAAGTTGTTTTCAAAGAGGAACACCTGGTTGAACCTGTTGATGAAAATGAAGAATTCGACCTCCAGGAATACTATTCATCACCCGAGAAATTCAAGGGAAAGTTCGAAAAGTACATCCCGCATATCGATATGCTTATCAATTGTGTGTATTGGGATGCGCGCTACCCCAGGCTGGTTACCAAGGATTACCTCGAAAAACTGTTTGCCGCCGGAAAGCCTAAGCTTAAAGTGATCGGCGATATCTCCTGCGATCCCGACGGTTCGGTTGAATGCACTGCCAAAGGGACCGAGATCGAAGACCCGATTTTCGTATATCATCCCGATTCGCGCACGTATACCATGGGTCATAAAGGCGAAGGCGTGCTTGTAATGGCTGTGGATATTCTCCCGGCCGAACTTCCGCGCGACTCATCCCTTGGTTTCGCCGATGTACTTGTGAACTATGTAAAAGCAATTGCCGACTGTGATTTCCAGGAAGACTTTTTGACCCTCGACCTGCCAAATGCCATCAAAAGCGCGCTCATCCTTCACCGCGGTGAACTCACGCCACACTACAAGTATCTCGAAAGCCATGTAACCGTTTAACTAATTTACAATTTGCGATTACGAATTGTACTCCGCAGGTTCAAATCCGAATTCCGAAATCGCAAATCATCCCTCGTCATTCGTAAATCGAAAATATCTAATTCCTAAATAAAAACACAATGAAGAAAGTTCTAATCCTTGGCGCAGGCCTTGTGGTCCGCCCTATTGTAAAACACCTGCTTAACAAAGGAATCCAGGTTACTGTTGCAACCCGTACCAAAAGCAAAGCCGAAGAAATGATTGCCGGCCATCCGAACGGAATAGCCGTGGCATGGACAGTTGACGATGAAGAAACTCTCAGCCGCATGGTTGCCGAACATGATCTTTCGGTAAGCCTGCTGCCATACCTGCATCACCTGCTGGTAGCAAAGTACTGCCTTATTCACAAAAAAAACATGGTTACCACTTCGTATGTGAAACCCGAAATGCAGGCGCTCGATGCCCAGGCAAAGGAAGCCGGTATTATTATCCTTAACGAACTGGGCCTCGATCCGGGCATCGACCATATGTCGGCCATGCGTATTATCGACCATGTGCATGACAAAGGCGGTAAAATTGAAGAGTTTTACTCAATATGCGGCGCTTTGCCTGCACCTGAAGCAGCCACAAACCCGTTTAAATATAAATTCTCATGGAGCCCTAAGGGCGTTGTAATGGCCGGCAACAACGACGGCAAGTACATGAAGGACGGCGTTGAAGTATATGTCCCTACCCAGGACCTGTTCAAAAATCCGCTCAAAGTAGATTTTACAAATGTAGGCCAGCTCGAGGTTTACCCTAACCGCGATTCTATTTCGTATATCGACATTTACGGTATTCCCGAAGTTAAAACCATTCAGCGTGGTACCTTTCGGTATAAAGGCTGGTGCGAAACCTTGCACGTAATGAAACAACTGAACCTCATCTCCTACGATAAGGTGAACCTGGAAGGTAAAACCTATGCTGATTTCATGGCACAGCAGATTGGCGCTTCCGACAGCAGTTACATACGCCAAAAAGTGGCAACCCACCTTGGAATTGATTCAGGCTCTTATGCACTCGATGCCATGGAATGGCTCGGATTATTCAGCAACGAACCGCTTGGACGCACCGAAGATTCACCCTACGAAGTTACCAGCGACCTTATGATTGCCAAAATGGAACTCGGTATGAATGAGCGCGATATGGTTGTTATGCAGCATACTTTCCTTGCCGCTTATCCTGACGGTACCAAAGAGGTTATACGTTCGCGTATGCTCGATTTCGGAACACCGGCAACCGATACTTCGGTGGCACGCACCGTGGCTTTACCTGCAGCGATAGGAGTTGAAATGATCCTCGCCGGGCAGATCACAGTTAAAGGCGTTTTCCGTCCTGTGCTTCCGGGAATTTATAATCCTATTCTCGACGAACTCGAAAAACTAGATATCCGCATGGTGGAGGAATACGGATTGCCGATGAGCGAAAGGATCAGCTAAACTGGTACCTGGAATAAACTGAGAAAGGCTGCCTTTTGGGTGGCCTTTTATTTGTATTGCCCTGAAGGTTGTGCATCTTATAGTTAACAGTGAAATCTTTCCTCTAAATGTTTCAAAGGGCAGAAAGTATGTGTTGTTAGTTGACCGGATTTATTAATCCTACAATATACTGGGCAGTTCCAAGTAATATAATCATGAGACCGAAAAAAATAAAGTAACTCAAAAGAGATAATAAAAGCGCTTTGATTTTTGGGATTTTATTAAAGAACTGGCAATAAGCCCAGGCAATGAATATAACATCGAGCATTACAAGAATATCATTTAAAGCATGAATTGTCTTTGTCTCGTTATATATAACCATCAGGGGCATTGCTACCAGGCGCAGTATGAGCCGCTGGCTTGCTAAAAAAGTATTAAGGATCAGGTGTTCAACAAAGTTGTACCCTTGTTTCCTGAAGGCAATAAATGAACCGATAGCATAAAAAGGCAATAAAATGCAGGATGCCAGCGAAAAATGGTTCGACATCCAATCGTTTACTTTCGTAAAGTCGATATTATCAAGTGGGTTGGTGTTGATAGTGGCATCAAAAAAAGGATTGATATGAAAATAGCTGTACATCACACCGTATAAGGCTGCGATAGTAACAAGCAATGCTACAGGCTCAAAATGTTTAACACGTTTGCCTTCGAGATATTCCCTGATTGTGTTTCCCGGCCTGGTGTAGAGTTGCTTTACAGAGTAAAGTATGCCTTTTTTGAAATACTTGAAAAGATGGTCCTGGATTATGTGACGCAGGAACTTGAAATCCATTCGTTTAACATCAGCTTCCTGGCCACAATTATTACAGAATTTTCCTTCGAAAACATGATCACAGTTTTTACAGGTAGTTGCCATAATTCCTTGAAAGTATAAATTTACTAATGA
>CAISRK010000050.1 GCA_903887815.1 uncultured Bacteroidales bacterium
AGTACTACCTTTGCGGAAGTGCCGAGATGGTTGTCGAATGTCGCGAAATACTGCTTGCCAGAGGCATTTCGTTCAGCCACATAGTTGCCGAAATCTATTTTTAAAACTGATGTCTTCAACGGGAACCATTATCGTAAAAGAAATTCTGCTGGGTAAAACGCTCACGGATCTGAAAAGTATCGTAAAAGAGCTTTCGTTGCCGGGTTTTGTTGCCGACCAGCTTGCATACTGGCTTTACAAAACCAATATTCAGACATTCGACGAAATGACGAATATATCCAAGAAAGTACGTTCGCTGCTTGAACACCATTACGATCTTGGAATAACTGCTTCTGTTAAGGTTCAGCAGTCGGCCGACGGCACTAAAAAATACCTATATACGGTTAGCAATCACAAATTTATCGAAACAGCTTTTATCCCTGATGAAAAACGGAATACGCTTTGTGTGTCGTCGCAGGTCGGCTGTAAAATGGGCTGCCTGTTTTGTGCCACCGGGAAACAGGGTTTCCAGGACCAGCTTTCGGCAGGACAGATCCTGAACCAGTTGCGCAGCCTGCCTGAGCGTGAAAAAGTTACCAATATCGTTTTTATGGGCATGGGCGAGCCATTCGACAACCTCGAAGCCGTCATGAAAGCACAGGAAATACTTACTTCAGCTTACGGTTTTGAGATTAGTGTCCGAAAAGTTACTGTTTCCACCATTGGGATAATACCCGCCATGGAAACTTTTCTGCGCGATAGCAAATGCAACCTGGCATTGAGTATGCATTCGCCTTTCGACGAAGAACGCCGGCGGCTCATGCCTATTCAGCATGTATATCCGATAAAGGACGTTGTTGAAGCAATAAACCGTTACGACCTGGGGAAATATCGCCGGGTTTCGATAGAATATATTGTGTTTGGTGGCTTAAACGATACCCCGAAACATGTGAAAGAAATGGCGCGCCTGCTCAATAAAACCCGTTGCCGTATCAACCTGATCCGCTTCCACCCGGTTCCCAACGTTCAGTTGCCTCCTACCGACGAAGCGCGCATTCTTGAATTTCAGAAAGGATTAAACGATAAGGGAATAGTTACAACGATACGGGCATCGCGTGGCCTGGACATTGATGCCGCTTGCGGACTCCTTTCTACAAAAGCTTTGGTTAAAGCAGAGTATTCTGATTTTTAGCATTTTGCATTTTCGCAAAAGGATGATTATATTTGCAGGAAACCAACGAACTGCCGCATTTAATGTTTCAAAACAAGACAATATTAATAGCCGACCATTCGGAAGTGCACCGGTTGCTGCTGGCAGATTACCTGGTGCAACTTGGGTTTAGTTGTGTACTCTTCGAAAATGCCGAAAAGCTGATATCTGATTTTGACCGGCATCCGCAAAGCGTTATATTGCTTGAAATCGAATTTCCAGGCATTAAAGGAATTGAGATAGCCCAGGCAACTAAATCAGTGCTGGAAAAATCAGGGAAGCGGCATATTTACGTAGCCATGTCAGCCAGGGGCGACGATTTACCGGCAATGGGTGCAAAAGCCGGTTTCGATGATTATCTTCAGAAACCGGTAACTAAAAATGATCTCCAGGCTTGCCTGCATCGTCATTTGCCTCACAAGGATGACTTAATAACCCCCTTAACCGGGGTATTGTTTTCAGCCGGCGCAGAATCGAAATTATACTCGCTTAAGATGTTTGAAGATGATGACCCTGAATTTGTGCGATCGATAATTGAGATTTTTGTGTTTGAAACACCCGGATACATGGAATCTATCCGTAACGCATTTGAAATGGATAATATGGCTGAGCTTAAGTTGATTGCCCACAAGATAAAACCTCATTTCGGGTTTTTCGGGGCATTCGCTCTGCAGAATACATTTCAGAAGTTAGAAGATATAGGGGCCGGAATCCTTGGCAAGGATAAATTCACCGAGTTGATGGAATATGCGGAACGGGAAAGTTCCCTGCTTGTCAGCCAGCTTAACAAAGATTTTCTTGCCTGACAAAAATTTCACGAATCACCTGGAAATTTCTTTTGTGCTTCTGCTGGTATTGATTTATTTCCGCTAAAATCAAAAGAAAGGACCTGGAAAAGCTACCTGGTTGAAGTAGAAAAAGACTGTTGCCTGAAAACAGTTTGCCTGAATTCAATATCACATACTGTAATTACGAATACTTTTTTACCTGATGAAGAATCTTACCGAAGGCAGCAGTGGAAGCCTGATTTTTAGATTTGCCATTCCTATGCTGATTGGTAATGTGTTTCAACAAATGTACACCATTGTCGACAGCATAGTAGTTGGCCGTTACCTTGGCAAACAGGCACTGGCCGCAGTCGGCGCTTCATTCCCGCTTATTTTTATGCTGATTTCGTTTGTTGTGGGCGTAGCTATGGGAACAACCATAATCATTTCGCAATATTTTGGTGCCAGGGATATAAAAATGGTGAAGCGCTCTATCGATACCATGTATATTTTTCTGTTTTTTGCCTCAATTCTGGTCACCATAGTCGGCATTACCCTAAGCGGGCCTATTTTCAGGCTGATAAAATTGCCTGAAGATGTTATTCCGCAAGCTGTTACGTTTTTTAATGTTTACCTTGTTGGAACTATTTTCTTTTTTGGTTTCAATGGGATCAGTTCAGTTCTGCGTGGCCTGGGTGACTCGAAAACTCCGCTTTATTTCCTGATTATTGCCACAGTAATGAATGCTATCCTGGTGTGGCTATTTGTTGCTGTTTTTAAATGGGGTGTGGCAGGCTCAGCATGGGCAACGGTTATTGCTCAGGCAGGTGCTTTTATTACAAGTATCCTCTACCTGAACCGCACACATGAAGTGGTTAAGCTTCAAAGCCTGAACCTTATTTTCGACCGGGCCATCTTCCGTAAAAGCCTCATGATAGGACTCCCTACAGGTTTGCAGCAAACGTTTGTTTCGCTTGGAATGCTTGCTGTAACCCGTATTGTAAATGATTTTGGAACCAATGCCATTGCTGCATACAGCGTAGTAGGACGTTTGGATTCGCTTGCCGGTATGCCTGCTATGAATTTTGGCGCAGCTCTTTCCACTTTCGTGGGACAGAACCTGGGTGCCAACAAGCCGGAACGTGTCAGGCAAGGGCTCAAATCAACTTTTATGATGTCGAGTGGGCTGGCTGTGGCAACCAGCCTTGGCGTAATTATTTTCAGGCGGTCGCTTATGGGCCTTTTCACTACCGACCAGGCGGTTATTGATATTGGTGCAGAATACCTGGTAATTGTAAGTTCGTTTTACCTGTTTTTCTCCACCATGTTTGTAATTGGCGGTGTGATGCGTGGTGCAGGCGATACGCTTATTCCTATGTTTATTACTTTATTCGCGCTTTGGGCTATTCGTATTCCTGCTGCCTGGATCATGTCGAGGTATTTTGGCATTGATGGAATCTGGTGGTCGATACCGGTTGCGTGGTTTATAGGGATGTCGCTTTCGTACCTGTATTACCTGAAAGGTAACTGGCGGAAAAAAGTAGTTGTCAGGCACCAGCCTGTTTTAGCCAATGAAGTTATTACTGATTAAGGTTTCAACTGGCAGTGTACAGGTTCATTCCTCATACCCAGTAGCCGGATTTCAATTCATACGTCCTTCGGCCCTCGTCACTCATCCCTTGTTCCTCGTAAATTAAAACGAATAACTCACCCCGCCCAGCAGGTTGAACCCATACGAACGGTAGTTATTCCAGCGGAAGTACTTAGTGTTGGTAATGTTATTGAAGTTTGCCCAGAACGACAGTGCCTTATTGAAACGGTATTCAGCACCCAGGTTGATATCGGTCCAGCCTTTTAGTTTCCGGGTCTCCATAATATATTTGGGGCCGGGAAGAATATACTGTACTTCAACGGGTACAAGCGCCCACACCGGTCCGTTCACATTTGCTGAAGCCGTGATCACAATCTTGTTCTGCATATCGTACCTTCCTGAAAATCCGAATTCATAAGCCGGTTTGTACCATGCATATTGCTGAACAATGGTTTTGTAATGATTGTAGGCTCCGTTTACCGAAAGCCTCAGGCGTGCAGATTTAACAAATTCAAGCTCTCCTGAGATTTTAACAGTGCTGATATTGTCATAAATTACGATATAACTGTTTAGCAGGTAGGCATTTGTATCAGTCACAAAAAGAGGGTAGTTCTCGTAAGTGCTGCTTGCAATGCTGCCGTTGAAATTGAAACTGCGGCTGATATTGCTCTGGAACCCTCCATAGATTTTAAATTTATCATACACATAGTTCCATGGCATTACCGAACTGATATATAAATTCTGTTCTGTAATACTCTGCAGCGAAGTCTGCTCCATGCCGCCACTTATACCTGCATAAATTTTTAGTGCATCAGGAATCAGTTGCAGGCGCGCTTCGACAACCGGGTAGAGGTGGCCTTTTGTAAGCGAATCGGATGCAATGTTCAGTTTGAAACCTGCCATAAAACTATATTCATTTATCTCAGCCTTAATAAACGGGTTCACCAGGAATATACCGCTGTTGAAATGCCCCAGCGAATCATGCTGGTTAAGGAAATCATAGCCTGCAGTAATACCGAGAACCTGGTCTTTTTCAATTTTAAACAAATCGAAGCGCTTGTCGACAGTGGTAGTAAACCGAATGCTGTTTTCGGCATTTTCGTTTAAACCTGCCATGTAGTAATACGAAAGCCCGAAGGTATGATTGAGCTTATCGGTTGCCTTGTAATTGCTGCCAAAGTCAACCGTGGCTCCGGTCCTGTAGAACACCTGCCTGATATCATCTTTTTTGATTACTGTGTCGGGATAGTCAGCGGGTTTATACCCGTACAGGTGAAGCCCGTCGCGGTAGTAATAGGCCTTGCCCGATAAAATATGCTGTTCGAAATACCTGCTTCCGGTGAATTCGGCTTCGTTGCGGCTGTTCTGGGGAGGTCCGTAATCCTTGATTTCGCCTGCTGCCGACTGGTGTTTAAGTCGAAGTGAAGTGAGCGATTTTTTGGAGCGGAGCGAACTCATAAATAATTCGCCGTACAAAGATGTATAATTTCCGCCACCACCACGTATGTAGTTGCGGTAGAGTTTACTAAGCGGCTCGGCAACCAGTTTTACGGCAGGTAAAGGCTCAATTATAGGTTTTACTTCGGCTCTCCGCGGCATAATGGAATAATTCATTACCGGAATTTTGGTAATGGTATCGTCGATTGCAGGGTTTTTACTGATTTTAAATGCGTCGGGGATAATAGGATCGAACGGTGCAACCACAATGATTTCCTCGTTGTAGGTCTTAACCTGCGCGCGAACGGTGCCTACTGCTGCAATAAGCAGCAAACAGCTTAGCAATACTTTTGTGATCTTATAAACGGATTGGGTAGTTTGCATTTGAAAATAAATTAAATAAACACCACTTAAGAAACGATTTTTATTCCTGTGATTATTTTGTGTCGGGTATCGCCGCAAGTTTTTCGCGGGCAATGGCTACGAGGTCCTGGCCTTCGTAATTATCGATAATACTTTGCAGCGTTTGTTTCGCCTGGAAATTGTTGCCTTTTTTCAGATAAACATCCGAAAGCAGGAGGAATCCTTTTGCGACCCAGAAATCGTAGGAGGCAAAATTCTCCGAAAGGTCGAAAACGGTCTTTTCGCAATCGTCGTATTTCCCGTTATCGAATTCAAGCTGGGCCAGCATGAATTTCGATTCGGCTCCCATTTCATTTTTCGAAAGTTTAATGGTTTCATCAAATTCCTTGCGCGCCAGAGAAGTATTAGTAAGCGAATAAGCCGATCGGGCGATGGTGAAGTGTGCTTCGGCAGCCTGGTTTTGAGGCAGCTTATCGAGTGCGAGCAGCTTTTGGGCCGACTGTATGGCAAGTCCGTAACTCCTTAGAGCGTAATTGCATTGCATCTGTCCTGTAATGGCGTCCATTACCATGGCCGGCTGATCGGCCGTTTCTTCGAGTCGGATGTAACTGTCGACAGCTTCCTGGAAATTGTTGCGCGACTGGTGTATATGAGCTATCCTCGATGCCGCATTGGCAGTGAAACGCGAATTCGGCTGGCTGATCACATATTCGTAAGCCTTAATGGCCTGTTCGAGCCTTTGTGAGCGGAAATCACACTCGGCTTTATAAAAATTAGCTTCCAATATAAATGACCCGGAAGGGAATTTACTGATGTATTTCGTGAACCCGTCGGCGGCCTTTTCACAGTTGCCATTCATATACTGGTTTTCGGCAGCAATATAGGTAAGCGAATCCTGCTCCGAGCGCGAAACATCAGCCTGCGGGACTTCTTTTGTGAAATCCACATACTCATCCACTTGGTTCATTTCAAGATAAATGCTCTTTATACTTCCAAGGGCTTCTTTTGATTCGGGTGTTCCAGGGTATTCCTTGGCAACGCGTTTCAGCATGGTAAGGGCTTCCTCATTGCGGTTCTGGTTAAAGAAAATAAGCCCGGTTTTAAGTAATGATTTTTTAACGAAAGGGCTGTTGGGATAATCCTTTACAACACGCTGGTAATAAGCCAGTGCATCGTTGTCGCGGTCGAGCACATTGAAAGTCAGACCTATTTCGTACAATGCATCATCGGTATAATTCGATTTGCTGTAAGTGGTAAGCATTTTTCGCATGGTTGCGATCTTATTATCCATGTCGCCCTGTACTCCGTAGCTGATGCCAGCCTGGTACATGGCATAGTCGGCATCGGTTACTTTTGCCTCTACAGCTTTCTGGTAATACTCATTGGCAGTGGCATATTCTTTTGTCATAAAATAGCAGTCACCCAGGCGCAGGTTGGCATCACCTGCCAGTTTCGGATCCTGATTTTTATCGGCAATATACTTCCTGAAAGCCGAAGCCGCCTTTGCGTAATCTTTCTTCTTGAAATAACAATAGCCCGTATTGTAGTTTGCCGTATTGAACATGGGCAGGCTTATGGCTCCCGGCGTTATCTGGAATTTGTTGAAAGCGTCAAGCGCTTTGTCCCAGCGGGCAGTGCGGTAATAAGCCTCCGCGGCCCAAAACGACGACTGGGCCTTAATCGAATTGTCGGAGGTTACTTCTCGCGCCTGGGCGAAAAGCAGGATGGCGCCGTCATAATCAGCCTCGTTAAAGAGCTCAATTCCCCGGTAGTAGGCTATTTTCTGGTAGGCTGCATCGAGCCTTGCGCTCCGTTTCTTGATTTGCTGAATGCTTGTAAGAGCGTTTTTATAATTTTTCGTAAGAAGGTACAAATCCGAAAGGTAACCATACAATTCATCCCGTCGTACCGATTCAGGATACTTGCCCAGGTAATCCTGTAATGCATTAACAGCTTCATTATAAGGATTGTACGAAAGTTCAACGGCAAGTTTGGCATAATTAAATAAGGCTTCTTCGGTAATAACTGGGTCGCCTTTGATCTTGAATGCCGAGTTAAATGCGTTGAAAGCAAATCGTTTCTGGTTTGTTTTTATATAGCAGTCGCCAAGGTGATAATATGCATTCTGCGATAGGGAATCCTGCGGAGGTGTTACAAGCTGGAAATATTTTATCGCCTGGTTGTAATTGCCTGTCTGGTAACTGGCAAAGGCTATTTCATAATTATCGACGATTGAAACCTTATCGGGCTTCGAATCAAGGTACTGGTTGAAATATTTTAGTGCCGTTTTATAATCGTGCTGGTGAAAATACGCATCGGCAGTAAGGCGCGCTATTTCCATTGTCTTCTTATCACTCCCTGATTCGAGAAGCGGCAGCGATTTGGCCAGCAGTTCGTCGTAACGCCCCTGCAGGGCATAGATCTGTACGATATAATAATTCACCACATCGCGGAAAGTTTCATCCGTCGAAACCCTTTCGAAGTGTTTCAGCGCGGTCTCGTAATTTTTCTCCGAATACGCGATATGTGCATAATAGTAATTTGCCGGTGTGACGAACTTGTTTGGTTTTTCAGTGAGCAGGGCAAAATACTCACGGGCTTTTTTCAGGTTGTCTGTTTTAAAATTAGCGTAGCCTGATTTGAAGTAAAACTCATTCAAATCATTAGGGCTGAGTTCATAGCGGTCTACTTTATCGAAGCGCTCGAGTGCTTTTTTGTACTCTTTATTAGTAAGCATCAGTTTGCCCAGTTCAAAATTTGCATTGTTCACCTGGGCATTCTGGGGATTGGTTTCGATAAATCGTTCGAACCGTTGCGACGCATCAGGGTGAACCAGTTGTGATGTACACATAGCGGCATAGTATTCCGATCCGGCTTTAATGTTCGATTTCTCGCCCGAAGCCAGTTCGTCGAACAAAACGAGGGCTGAACCGTATTGGGCTTTGTTATACAAGTCAACAGCCTGGTCGTAAGTGGATTGGGGAGTAGTGTAGATGCTTGTATTTTGTGCGTTTACCGTCAGAGAAGCAACGGTAATCCATACACTAACAAGGGTGATTAAAATCCGGTTGATATTCATAGTTAAATGCTGAGAATCAGGATTAAAGTTACAGTATAATGAGGGCTGCCACGAGTAGGGGAGGCTTAACTTATCAACACTGTTAATTTGAAAACTTAACGCTGATGATGAACTTATAGTATCTGGAAAGGAAGATTTGGGTAAGGCTAAAACCGGGTAAAATGATTTCCTGGCTGTAATTCAGCAGGTTAATCCAAAATCATTCAAAAGGAATACGCTAATGAACCCGAATGGCTGTTAGCAGCTATTTGGATTTGTTCTATTTGCTGTGAAAGTACAAAGAGGCTGGCGGGTTGCTAGTTCAGGATGGTGATTTTACGACTGTCGAAAAGCTTGTTTCCTGAGGTTATCCGGATGAGATACGTGCCGGGAGGCAAATTGCTTATATCAAGGTGTTCCGTGGAACGGGTCATGCTCCGTTTCCATTTACGGGCTTCAATTCCTGCCATGGAAAAGAGGCTGATATCAAGGTTTTCCTGTTTTTCGAACGAGGAAGAAAGTACAAGTTGCCTGTTGTCGCGTTCGGCATATATCCTGATATTGTCTGCTGAGGTCAGTCCTTCAACCGCAACGGTTCCGTATACAAATGCGAAATTATCGACCCACATTTTGGTTCCGGTATGACTTAAAGGGCTTAAAGGGTTTGAGTTTAGTATCACGATATTCATGGTATCAGGATTTTCCCATATCGGGTAGGTGACCGGGATTTCAAAAGGTGTCCATTCATTGTGTGTTCCTTCAAAATACAATGCTCCTCCCCCGACCGTATCCCTTTTTACGTTATTCCATTTAAAAAGGCCCAGGACAATAAGTGCAGTATCGTTATTTACAGGTTGGTATTTATAATACCCGGTTAGTTTCTGTGGCATTGCAGTAAATGGGTAACCTCCTGTAACCGAAGCGGTTTGGGCAACCAGGTCGATATTCAGTATCCCAAGGGTTAATACACCCGGCAGGGTGAAAGTGCCAAACAGGGGAATGGTTTTTGTGACAACGGTAAGCCTGGCTGATGCCGATCCCTGCTGGGGGCTTACAAGATCTTTTTCAACCGTAGTAAAAGTGAACCCTATAATATTCTGGTTCGAAGTATTCCAGTTGTCGGGTTCGCCACTGGCCCAGGTTTCGAAGCTTCCGTTCGGAACCTGTTGGCTGAAACCCGTTATGTAAAGGAAAACAAGAATGAAGCTGGTTAACAGAATCCTTTTCATATTCATTTCTTTATAAGTAATAGACATTAAAATCTAAATTCCAGGACATACGTTCCAAATTCCAAGGGCTATGTGCCCAAGTCCCTATTTGTAAATCTCTATACCTGGCCTTGAATATTACTTTCCAGGCCCGGAACGGGATAAGAACTATTAAACCCTAACCCCCAAACCCTAATCCCTCAAAAAAATGCAACACTTAAGGTGACAACCCTGTAAGCAGGATTCTGTTCCTTCGGGCCTGTTGCCGGCCTTCCGGCTTCTATCATTTATCTGGGGCCGTTATCACTAACGGCCTCTAACGACCTACCCCCCGGGCATCGGGCGAGCAACCCTTACAGCAACCGCTTACGCGGCACTACTCCCGGTATATTTGGTCTTTCAACCCATAAGGTTTACCCTCATGCTGCATCGCTGCAACCTGGCGTGGGCTCTTACCCCGCGTTTTCACCCTTATCGCGCCTTACGGCGTGACGGTATCTTTTCTGTGGCACTGGCTGTTCCCGCGGTGTTCAGCCGCAGGACCTTCCCGTTAGGAAGTATGGCGCTCTGTGTTGTCCTGACTTTCCTTGCACCGTACATGCCGGCACACGATAGAACAGGTTGTCACCCGGGGCAAAGGTACGAAAAATAATAAAGATGTGGGAATGCGGCATTGGAGGCCCGGAATATGAAATCCGGAAACCTACACCTCTTCAATCGCCGGATTAATTTTCGAATATCTGACCTCTCCCCACAACTTGCCAAGTTTTGTAACCGATTTCCTGAAAACACACTCTTTTGTAAAACCACATTTCTCCAAAACACGCATCGAAGCTGTATTGTATTCAAAAATTCCGGTATGGATTCTTGCAATACCGAGTTGTTTAAAGCCATACTCACATATCAGAGTCACAGCCTCAGTGACAATGCCTTTATTCCAGAAGGGTTCGCCGATGAAGTACCCGATTTCGGCTGAACAGCGGTATACATCCTGTCCGGGAACAAGGCTGATATTCCCGGTATATTCGCCTTTGTATTCAATGGCAAAAAAATAGGTGGGATCCTGGTCAGCGAAGCGTGAAAGGAAATCTTCGCCATCAGCCATGGTATATGGATGGGGAAATCCATCGCGGAGGTTGCGGCTTATTTTTTCGTTATTGGCCAGTGGAACCATGCGTCCGGCATCCGAAAGGTGGAGGGGCCGCAGTTTTACATTTCCTGATTGAAGTTCCATTTGGGGGATAAAATTTCAAGTCAAAGGTCAAAGGTACAGCATTTTAACGGAAAAGCCGTGTTTGTTTTTTTTGTTTTTTTATCCTACGACTTAGAAATCAGCTTTTCTGATTTCTATTCTCACCGACTGTGAATTGCCAGAATGTATAGATAATTCCAAATCCCCAGGTGAGTAAAACACTGAAAACGGACTTTTTCTTGTATTAATTCGGATTTTGATTTGCTTTTTTAGCTAGAATGTATCACAACTTCAACAGCGCCGTTGCCGTACTTGGCAAAGGATGCATTACGGAATTCGATATCCTGGTATTCGGCTAAGCGGCTGATGATAGCCTGTTTCAGGGTTCCGTTACCTATACCATGAATAAATACAACCCGCTTGAACCTGAAAGCGATAGCGCTGCCCAGCATACGTTCGAAATAGCCCATTTGAACCGTAAGAATTTCGTTGGGTGAAATCTTGTGATAGTCGTTTCGCAGTGCTGAAATATGAAGGTCAACTTCGGCTTCGCCCGGGGCGGTACGGTGCTGATCGATTGCCGTTTCGGGCTTGAAGCGTTCGGCGGCTGCCGGCACAGGCTCACGGTTTTCCTTTTCATTTATAGCGGCTTCATACGTACTTGGAATGCGGTTCAATTCGCAAACCGTATATAAAATTGCCTTTCGGCCTGCCAGGAACCGGATTTCGTGGTAGCTTCCTTCCTGGAAAAATACCGATCCTTTTATCCTGAATGAAG
>CAISRK010000051.1 GCA_903887815.1 uncultured Bacteroidales bacterium
CCGACTGTTCAGTAAATGCGCTTGAGCATGCTGTTTCAATTGCCGCTCGCGGAACCCTGGATGTTCATATGATTTGGGTAAATAATCCCAGTGTCACCAAAACCACTATATATTCTGAATCATCATCAGGGCTGATTGATGAAATAAAAAAACAGTTTGGCAAACTGGTTGATAAATACAAACCTATGCTTCCCGATTCAGTTATCGATTTCGTAATCCGCGAAGGGAAAGTATATCGTGAGATTATTGACGAGGCAAAGGAGATGGAAAGCCTGTGTATTGTAATGGGCACACACGGGGTATCGGGATTCGAACAATTCTGGATTGGCAGCAATGCCAACAAGCTGATTTCGGTTGCGTCATGCCCGGTTATTACTTTACGGGCCGGGATCGATATTAAACACGAAATGAAATGTATCCTCCTGCCAATTGACAGCACGCTGGATACAAGGCAAAAAGTTCCGTTTACAGCTTACCTGGCCCGGATTTTTGATGCCGAAATCTGTGTTTTATCCGTTTATGCTTCAAAGTATAAAAGCATCCGGAAAACTGTTGACGAATATACTGACCAGGTATGCGAGTATTGTGAAGATGAGGGCATACGGTTTAGGCGCGAGGAACTGGTATGCGATGATAACCTTACCCTGGCGACTATTGATTTTGCAAAAGCAATTAAAGCCAACCTGATCAGTATAATGACCGAACAGGAAACAAGCCCGTTCAACCTGCTCATAGGGCCATATGCCCAGCAGATGGTAAATAATTCACCTTTCCCTGTGCTGAGCATTAACCCGTTCGAAACGATGCAGGTATCCACACGATAGCAAGCGACATTTAAACTCTCTCTGAATCGGCTAAAGACGATTGAGTGAAAGGCTTTCAACAGCAAATCCATACGCATATTGAACAGAAACAAAAAAGCTCCGGAATGCGGAGCTTTTTTGCTGTTGAAAGTACTTTTTTGTGTTGTATTCCCGAAAAGTTTTCAGACCCTTCCGGCTACAGTTAGTGTCTCTCGATCTACTTGTCACCTTTTCTCCTTGTCTTTAAGGGATAACTCAATCCGGTAACAAATTTCCTGACAGCCAAGCCGGTCTAATTCCTGTCGATGCAATTCAGGTCGGTGAATGCCTCTTTTAAGCGGGCGATCAGGGATTTCTGACCTTCGTTCAGCCATTTGCGGGGATCGTAGAATTTTTTATTCGGTTTATCCTCGCCTTCGGGATTCCCGATCTGCGATTGCAAATAACCCTCGTTTTTCTTGTAAAAATCCATAATACCTTTCCAGGTAGCCCATTGGGTATCGGTATCAATATTCATTTTTACAACACCGTACGAAATCGCTTCGCTGATTTCATCCTTTGCAGATCCTGAACCCCCATGAAATACGAAATTCAACGGTTGTGCAGCCGTATTGAATTTTTTCTCAACATATTTCTGCGAATTGTTTAGGATAACAGGTTGAAGTTTAACATTGCCCGGTTTGTAAACCCCATGCACATTGCCAAAGGAAGCAGCTATGGTAAATTTATCGCTGACTTTTAAAAGTTCTTCGTATGCATAAGCAACATCTTCGGGTTGAGTATACAATTTTGCACTGTCCACATCGGCATTATCCACGCCGTCTTCTTCGCCACCGGTAACACCGAGTTCAATTTCGAGGGTCATGCCCATTTTGCTCATGCGAGCCAGGTAGGTCTTGCATATTTCGATGTTTTCGTGAAGGGGTTCTTCCGAAAGATCGAGCATATGGGAACTGAACAGCGGTTTGCCCGTTTCGGCAAAGTGTTTTTCACCGGCGGTAAGCAATCCGTCAATCCAGGGAAGAAGTTTTTTAGCAGCGTGGTCGGTATGAACAATCACAGGTATGCCATACATTTCGGCCATAGCATGAATATGTTTTGCACCTGATACAGCACCTGCAATAGCAGCTTTTTCCCCCTCGTTGCTAAGGAATTTGCCTGCATAAAAATGAGCACCCCCGTTCGAAAACTGGATGATAACAGGCGAATTCACTTCACGTGCTGCCTGCATAACGGCATTTACCGAATCAGTCCCAACTACATTAACCGCAGGAAGGGCAAAATTATTTTGTTTTGCAATCCGGAATACCTCCTGAACGCCATCGCCGGTAACAACTCCGGGACCAACTTTTTGTAATACTTTGTCTGACATATTGTTATGAATTAATGTGATCGGTTTTAAAGTTTTGCAAAGATACTATTTTTTTTAGCGGCTCAAACTTCTTTTCACTTATACCTTCAGATGCAATTATTTTTTATCCATGAAGTGTTATGATATTATATTTCGTATTTTTGCGAAATATGAAATATATAGAATGAAAGTTCCCTATACTACCGGGCAGATCAAACTCGCCCGTTTCGCCAAAGCCATGGGGCATCCTGCCCGTATCAAGATACTGGAGATCCTTTCGCAGCAGGATTGCTGCTACAGCGGGAATATTGCCGACGAATTTCCAATCGCTCTATCAACGCTCTCGCAGCACCTGAAAGAACTTAAAGCTTCAGGTCTTATACAGGGAGAAATTAACCCGCCGCGTATAAAATACTGTATAAACCAGGAAAACTGGAAAACGGCAAAACAACTTTTAACATCATTCCTTTCTGATAAACAGGTAAAATCATCCGGCTGCAATGACTAAAAAACTGGAGATCCATTTGTTAAAACAATGGATCAACTATCTGCCCCTTATTTTACTTCCGGCCTGGTACCTGTTGTATGCCAACCTGCATAGGCTCACGGATGGGCTGGTTTACACTATATTCGATCTGCCCATGGGAACTCACTTTACTGAATCTTTATGGTTTTTCGTTTTCGAAGTGCCGAAAGTATTGCTACTACTTACGCTCATTATATTTTGTGTCGGAATCATACGCTCCTATTTTTCGCCTGAGCGCACCCGAAAAGCCCTGGAAGGCAAATCGCTTTTTACAGGGAATGTAATGGCTGCTTCGCTGGGAATAGTTACTCCCTTTTGTTCGTGTTCAGCTATCCCGTTATTCCTGGGGTTTATCGAATCAGGCATTCCTCTTGGAGTCACTTTTTCATTTCTAATTGCAGCACCAATGATTAACGAAGTAGCTGTGGTGCTGCTTTTTGGGCTTTTCGGCTGGAAGACTGCCCTGATCTACGTGTCGACTGGCTTGTTTATTGCCATAACGGCTGGCTGGGTGATTGGCCGCCTTCATCTTGAAAAATGGGTCGAAGGCTGGGTATACGAATTAAAGGCTGGCGCTCACCTGGAAGACGAAAAACTTTCATTTTCAACCCGCATCAAATCAGGGTTGGAAGCAGTAAAAGATATTGTAGGCAAAGTGTGGATTTACGTTATAATAGGAATAGCAGTCGGCGCAGGCGTTCATGGGTATGTTCCCCAGGATTTTATGGCTTCGTTTATGGGGAAATCGGCCTGGTATTCGGTTCCGCTTTCAGTCCTTATTGGAATCCCTTTGTATTCGAATGCCGCCGGAATTATACCGATAGTTTCTGCATTGATCGAAAAAGGAGCTGCCCTTGGAACAGCCCTGGCTTTTATGATGGCCGTAATAGGGCTTTCGTTACCCGAAATGATTATCCTGCGTAAAGTACTCAAAATGCCTCTTATCTTCACTTTCATTGGCGTGGTGGGTGCGGGCATAATGATAGTCGGGTTCCTGTTCAATTCTATTTTTTAATAGGATAACACCGATCTGGCAATTTCCCGATACGTGCTGCGGCAATGGGAAGTTTTAAAATGATGACACATAAAAAGACCCAAATAACCCAACAAATAAACACAAAAAAATGGAAATCAAGATTTTAGGCAGTGGTTGCGCAAACTGTAAGAACCTCGAAAAAGCTGCCCGCGAAGCGGTTGCTGAACTCAACCTGGATGCTTCGGTAGTTAAAGAAGAGGACATCGTTAAAATTATGGCCTATGGCGTCATGCGCACACCCGCCCTGGTGCTCGACGAAAAAGTGTTGTTTTATGGAAGAGTACCGTCGGTTAGCGAAATCAAAGAAATGCTTATCAAGAAATAACCCATAATTTTTAGCCCTATGAAAAAAGTCGTTTTTATCGTGCTTGCAATGTTATTGTCCTCATTGGTTTTTGCCCAAAAACCAACAAAGTTGCAAATTGTGTACTTCCATGCAAAAAATCGTTGCCCGACCTGTATCTCAATTGAAGAGAATACAAAAAAGACACTTGATACCTATTTTGCTTCCCGGGTTAAAGACGGGACTATCAAAATGCAGGTACTCGATGTTTCGGACGAAAAGAATGAAAAACTTGTGGAAAAGTACCAGGCTGATGGCTCCGGCTTATTCCTTACACGTATTAATGGTAAAAAGGAAACAACCACCGACTTTACAAACTATGCATTCAGCTACTCCCGTTATCAGGCGGATAAATTTATTTCGGGTTTAAAAGCTGAAATTGAAAAGAATCTAAAATAGACCGCTTATTATCCTTGCCCTCCTGCTCCTCCCAGGAATAGAAAATTTAAACCAGATGCAGTACTTACAAAACCTTATTGACCAAAGCACTTTCCCGCTGCTAACAGCCTTCCTGCTTGGGTTAATGACAGCCATTAGTCCCTGCCCGCTGGCTACTAACATCACAGCTCTTGCATTTATCAGTAAAGATGTTGAAAACAGGCGAACCGTGTTTCTGAATGGTTTATATTACACCCTCGGACGGGCACTCACATACACAATACTGGGTGCAATAATTTTCTTTGGCGCGAGTAAATTCCATGTTAGCCGGGCTGTGCAATCGAATGGGGAAAAATGGATCGGCCCGCTGCTCATTGTTATCGGAATTTTTATGCTTGGAATAATAAAGCTTCCGGGTACATCGGGCACAATTATACAACGCTTTGCCGATAAGGTAAAACTGGGTAGCGGCTGGGGCGCTTTGTTGCTGGGAATGATTTTCGCATTGGCATTCTGCCCGTACAGCGGGGTTCTGTATTTTGGCATGCTTATGCCGATGGTGCTTTCGCAACCCGCAGGCTTGCTGCTATTGCCCGATTTTGCTGTAGCCACAGGCTTACCGGTAATTTTGCTGGCGTACCTTCTTGCCTTCAGTATTGGGGGTATTGGTAAGTTTTATAACCGGATAAAAACCTTCGAAGTCTGGTTCAGGCGTATTGTAGCGGTTTTGTTTATTCTCACAGGGTTTTATTTCGTCTGGATTTATTTTGCTTAATATGAAAGAGGCATTCAATAATTTGGGATTTGTAATTGACGGGCTTCTGCATCTCACAGGGAAACAAGCTCTTGAATGCATTCGGCAGGGCGCCCTGCTTGTTGATGTCCGCGAAGATTACGAGATAGCGATAAAGGACTTTGGAGTAAAAAATAAACTCGAATGTCCTTTCACCGATTTCGGGAGGCTGTTCGAAACACTCCCCCGTAATAAAGCTTTAATAATAGCAGATTGCGTTGGCATTCACAGCAAAGAAGCCGCAAAAATGCTTCTTGCCAACGGATTTACTGCCGTTGCAAACCTCGTAGGCGGTGTTGCCAGCTGGGAACGCGACGGGTTGCCAATGAACAGTGATGTTGAAACTATGAGTGGTCAGTGTATGTGCCAGATAAAATCAAGGAAACCCAGTTAGAACCTGAAACCTTTCATTTCTGCTTTCTGACTTCTTTATTTTCACAAAAGGAATAGCTTAAAAATATGATTACAACAGACAAACCGATATTCCAGGAATTTAACATCGAAGGGGTGAATCACATCTCTCCTCACAATGCTTTGGTGGAATTACAGAATGGAATGGCTATTATGATTGATGTGCGTGAAGCACCCGAAACTGCAATTGATGCGATCCCTTTAAATGATGTTTTTTCCTACCCGATGTCTGGGATTATAGATCAATTACAGAATATACCTGACGATAAGCCTGTTATAGTGATCTGCAATGCCGGAATTCGCAGCTCAAAGGTTGTTGATTTATTGAACAGGAGTGGCTTCCGGGAATCTGCAAATCTCGACGGTGGAATTAGCATCTGGAAAGCCCAGGGATTACCGGTTAAAAGTTATTCTTCACCTGGTTGCGACTGTAACTGTTCCTGTTCAAAATAATTAATTCATTTGTTCAATCTTTTGACAAAATAATCTCACATGAAAACAAAATCATTAGGTTTTATCGGTGGAGGAAGAATAACCAGAATCTTTCTTCAAGCAATAAAAAATAACAAGACGGAGTATAATTCAATTGTTGTTTTCGATACTGATTCGGTTGTTTTATTAAAATTGAAGGACCTTTACCCGGGAATTATTGTTGCCGGTTCGGCAGGGGAGGCTGCAAAGCAGGATCTCGTTTTTATTGCCCTGCATCCTCCTGTTATTATAGAAACGCTTAAGTTGGTTAAAGATCAGTTCCGGTCAAATACCGTATTAATATCGCTTGCACCCAAAATCAGCATAGCAAAAATGGCATTTTTATTGCCTCATGTTACCAATATTGTTCGTCTTATTCCCAATGCCACTTCCATTGTTAACGAAGGATATAATCCGGTCTGTTTTTCTGATTCCATGTCCGACTGGTCGAAACAAACTCTGATGCGGATCTTCCGGCGGATGGGACGAACCTTTGAAGTGGAAGAACCAAAGCTGGAAAGTTATGCTGTTATGTCGGCAATGTTACCAACGTATTTCTGGTTTCAATGGCAGGAATTAATTAAAATTGGCACCCAGATCGGACTATCCGAAGAGGAAAGCATGAATTCAGTAAGAGATACCATGCTTGCTGCTATTCGAACCTATTTCTATTCGGGATTGCTTCCCGATGAGGTTATTGATTTGATCCCTGTAAAACCAATAGGGGAGAACGAAACACAAATCAAGGCTATCTACCAGGATAAGCTGATTCCTCTTTTTGAGAAAATTAAACCCTAAATGGACTTAAATTAATGTTAAATTAATTCACTGTATAAATTATTGTCGTACGTTTGCGACATTAAACAATAGACTTATGACGAATAACAAGTTTGACGAATTTACAATTGATCAGCAGGATATTGCCAACATGGGAAAGGTACTTTCGCATCCTGCGCGAATTGCTATTATTCAATTACTTGCCGATAAAAGAGAAATCAAAACTGGAAATATATGCGACGATCTGCCCATCAGCCGGACGACCGTTTCGCAACATCTCAAAGCGCTTAAAGAAATGGGGATTATCAAAGGCACTATAGATGGACTTATGATACATTATTGTCTGGATATGGTCAGGCTCGACGAAATGAGAAAAGCCTACAACATATTTTTCGGCAATACGATAAGTTCATTCCTCTGCGAATGCGATTGTAAAACAGACATATAAACAATAGTAGAACCTATTAAGATGAAAAAGAAACTTTATTTGACGATAGCTATTTTTGCCTTTGTATTGGCAGCAATAAGTTCCTTTTCTCAAACAAGCGAGAAAATTAGCAAAGCAGGTACCAAAGGGAATGTGGTCTTTCTTGCAGTTACTGATGGCAGCAAAATGTTATCAGAAGTAAATACATTGGCTGCAAAGGCGCAGAAAAAATATCCAAAATCGGAAGTAATTTCGTTGGACAGGACCGATAAAGCCAATGCATCCCTGGTAAAAAAATACGGGTTGGCCGGGGTACCATTGCCTGTTATACTTGTATTAGCCCCAAATGGTGCAGTTGGTGGGGGTTTACAGTTAAAAGATGCCACGCCCGATGAGCTTGTCGGTCTAATTCCCACTAAAAAACAGGCTCAGGCCTTATTGGCTTTTGGTGATGGAAAAACGGCCTACATTGTATTATTTAAAAAATCTATGAAGGACAAAGCAGGCACTATAGCCGAATGTAATAAAGCTGTTGTAGACCTTGGCGGGAAAGCTGTGGTGTTGGAAGTTGATCTGGACGACAAAACCGAAGCCGAGTTTCTGAGTTTACTAAAGCCCGATTTCACGGCAACCAAAACCCATGTGCTGGTTTTTAACGGGAAAGGACAATTTACCGACGAACTTGTTACACCCGTTCAATCAGCAGCACTTGTTGCTGCAGCCAGAAAAGTAGTTAAAAGCGGCTGTGCTCCTGGCGCCTGTGGTGCCGGTACTAGTGGCTGCGGCACGAAATAATTAGTAGAATATGAACTTGTTTACAATAGTCTGGCTCGAACTCGGCCAACGCAAAACACAGTTGGTATCAGGTATACTGGCAATCACACTTGGAATCGGTGTAATTGTTGCTATCCGCTCAATTTCTGTTGTTTCCGAAAAAGCAGTAGCTGTCAATCTCGATAACCTGGGTGCAAATATACTGGTTCTGCCACAGGGAGCAAATGTCGATAATTACTATGCTGCCGACATCGATGCTCCAACCTTGCCCGAGGAATATGTTGAGCGTATAGTAACATCCGATCTTACCGGCGTCGATAACCTTTCACCAAAACTTACCCGCCGCATTAACATCAATGGTCAGAAATTGGTTCTTACCGGCATTCTTCCTAAAAACGAACTGGCTTCAAAACCAATATGGCAAAATTCCGGGTTATTCGGTGGCGATCTGAAAGTTGCCTGTGGCCCGAACCCTTCGAACGAGACTTTAGGATACAAAGACGAGAAACTTCAGCGAAAGTCAATTGATTCTCTAGGAATATCCGATTGCCTTATTGGTTCAAATGCAGCGATACGGTTAAAAGTAAAGGAAGGTGATAAAATCATCGTTGAAGGAACTGAATTGAAAATTGGTAAGGTATTAGGCGAAACAGGAACCATTGACGATGACAGGGTATTTGCTCACCTGCATACAGTTCAAAACATTCTTGGCATTCAAGGACAAGTAAGTGCTATCGAAATTATGGGTTGCTGTAATGCCATTTCCGATGGATTGCTTAGCAAACTTCGTAATATTCTGCCCGATACTAAAATCACAACAATAGGACAGATCGTATCTACACAAATAAAAACCAATAAGTTAATGAATCAGATTTCACTTATAATTCTGATTATCATCGTTTTTGTAGGTGGAATTTCCATCGGTAATTACATGTGGGCAAATGTAAATGAACGAAAAAGAGAAATCGGCATTCTGCGTATGATAGGGTATCCTAAATCATCGATTTATTTTGTCCTGATGCTCAAAGCCGCAATTATGGGATTAGCCGGGGGAATAATAGGTTATCTGGCAGGTGTTGTTATTGCCTGGTTTTTAGGTCCTTATATAGCGGGCGTCAACATTCCGCCTATTCCGGGTCTTTTGATCTGGTCAATAGTAATCTCGGTATTTATTTCGTTGGTGGGTTCTGTTTTACCGGCTTGGTTTGCGGCCCGTTTCGAACCTTTTACAAATATGCAGGAAGTATGACAACTATTCTGACAGTTAATAATATTACCAAGGTTTACACTATGAGGGAGGGTAGTGTAAATGCTTTAAACGAAGTTTCTTTTGCAATTACGAAAGGTGATTTTGTTTCAATTACGGGTCCGTCAGGATCCGGGAAAACTACTCTGCTTCTTGCATTAAGCGGATTAATCCGGCCAACTGCAGGAAGTATCATTTTTGAGGAAAAGCATCTCGAAAAAGCATCCGATAAGGAATTGGCTGAATTTCGCAAGAATAATGTAGGATTTGTAATGCAGAATTTTTCTCTTATCCCTTATATGACGGCTATTCAGAACGTGATGATTCCACTTGGTCTCAGCGGCAAAACTATGATTGAACAGCGTGAGCTTTCCGAGGCAGTTCTCGGATTGGTTGGTTTAGAGGACCGCAAAAATCATTTTCCAAGGGAACTGTCGGCTGGTCAGCAACAGCGGGTTGCCATTGCAAGGGCTTTGATTAATAATCCAACCCTCATTTTTGCCGATGAACCTACCGGGAACCTTGATCCATTGCTGTCAACCGAGATATTGGAGTTCCTTAAAAAAATAAATAAGGAACGGAATATTACAATTATGATGGTAACCCACAGCCCACAGGCAGCTGAATATGGAAATACAAGAATACACCTTCGCAATGGAACGATGGATACGCTTCATTCAAAGGAAACAAAAACATTAACAGAGTAACGAGCTCACTAAAACCAATAAAAATGCATAAGTTAATTTTATTTGTATTTGCTCTGTTAATCAGCATTTTGGGAGTAAATGCACAGACAAGAACCAATGGGGTTTTAAATACAATGTTGTTCTCTGAAATCATTCATGATTATGGAACCATTATCCAGGGCTCCGATGGGAAATGTGAGTTTAAGTTTGTCAATAAAGGGAAAACGCCTCTTGTGCTATCCACTGTTACCTCATCATGTGGATGCACGGTACCAATCTGGCCTAAAGAGCCCATTCAGCCGGGGAAATCAGGAATAATTAAAGTTAAATACGATACTAACAGAATGGGCACTTTCAATAAGTCAATCACTGTAATATCGAATGCTTCAAACAGTACAGTGATTTTACAGATAAAAGGGAATGTTATCCCAAAGAAGTAAAGACTGGTTGCTATAACCTTCACTAATCTCTAAAACCTAATAAGAAAAAATGAAGATATTAATCTTATGCACCGGCAACAGTTGCCGAAGCCAGATGGCACACGGTTTCCTGCAGTCGTTCGATAAAAACATTACCGTTTGTTCCGCCGGAACAGAAGCCTCCGGCAGGCTTAATGAAAAAGCTGTGGCTGTTATGAACGAATTGGGTATCGACATAAGCCACCACACTTCCGATTCGGTTGATTTATACCTCAACGAGGAATGGGACTACGTAATAACAGTTTGCGGAGGTGCAAACGAAGCCTGCCCTGCATTTTTTGGGAAAGTAAAGCACAGGCTCCATATGGGTTACGATGATCCCTCGCATGCTACCGGAACCGATGAATTTATATGGAGCGAGTTTCGCAGGGTAAGGGACGAGATAAAGGAGGGATTCCTGGGGTTTTATAATTCGGCAATCCGGCAATTCCACAATTAGACATTGAATTTGCTTGATTGGATTTGTTAATTCAAATTTTCAAACTGCCACATTAACACAATATAAACCATGAACAACGAAGAATTGAAAGACGTAGTCAAAGAAAAATACAGCGAAATAGCTGTTCAGTCAAAAGCACAAAACGAAACGTCCTGCTGCGGGTCTGCGGGTTGTGGTTCAGGTGTTGATTACACCATTTTCAGCGAAAGCTACGACAAACTCGAAGGCTACAACCCGGATGCCGATCTGGGATTAGGATGTGGTATTCCAACCGAATTTGCCCGGATTAAGGCAGGCGATATGGTAATCGATCTTGGTTCAGGAGCCGGGAACGATTGTTTTGTCGGCAGGGCTTTGGTTGGCGAAAAAGGCAAAGTAATTGGTGTTGATTTTACGCACGCCATGATTGATAAAGCCCGCGAAAATGCTGAAAAACTCGGTTTCAATAATGTTGAGTTCCGCTACGGTGATATTGAGAAACTTCCGGTAACAGCAAATAAAGCAGATGTGGTTATCAGCAACTGTGTTCTCAACCTGGTTCCGGATAAGGTTAAGGCATTCAGCGAAATATTCAGGGTTTTAAAACCAGGGGGACACCTGTCGGTTTCGGATGTGGTTTTGAAAGGCGAATTACCCGAAACATTGAAACAGGCAGCCGAAATGTATGCAGGTTGTGTGTCAGGGGCAATACAATGGAATGATTATTTGCAGATTATTGCCGATTCAGGGTTTGTAAACACAAAGGTTCAGAAAGAAAAACTCATAACGGTTCCTGATGAAATTCTGCTCAATTACATCAATCAACAGGAACTTGACAATTTGAAAAGTGCCGGAGTAGGTATTTACAGTATAACGGTCTATGCCGAAAAACCAGGTTCTGATTCTGGATGTGGATGTGGCTGCAACTGTTAGTCAATTTCTGGTTTTTATTCAATAAATCGCAAATCATAAATCATAACTCGTAAATCCAACATGCCTTCACAGCCCCGTTTAAAATTCCTCGACCGCTACTTAACCTTGTGGATTTTCCTGGCCATGTTTATTGGCGTCTTGTCCGGATACCTGTTCCCGGCTATAGCCCAGTTCTGGGAATCACTAAAAACATCGCCTGAAAGTACAACCAATATACCAATTGCAATTGGCCTGATCCTGATGATGTATCCGCCGCTGGCTAAGGTAAAATACGAGGAACTTGGCGATGTGTTCCGCAACTGGAAAATACTTACCCTCTCGCTGGTGCAGAACTGGCTTATAGGTCCGGTGCTGATGTTTGCCCTGGCAATTACATTATTCAAACTCTTCCCGGGCGACAATAACGCCAATCTGCCTTACATGTATGGCATCATAATGATAGGACTCGCCCGTTGCATTGCCATGGTAATTGTTTGGAACGACCTGGCCAAAGGCGACACACAATATGCAGCGGGGCTGGTGGCTTTTAACAGCATTTTCCAGGTCCTGTTTTTCTCTGTTTACGCGTACGTTTTTATAGCCGTGCTTCCCGGCTGGTTTGGTATCCCTACAAACGATGCTGTCGAACGCATAACCATAGGGCAGATCGCCTGGAGTGTGTTTGTTTATTTAGGGATTCCTTTTATTGCAGGTTTCCTCACCCGCTTTGTGCTTACCAGGGTTAAAAGTAAGGAATGGTACCACACGAAATTTATTCCGAAAATAAGCCCTGTAACCCTCATTGCTTTGCTTTTTACTATCCTGGTTATGTTCTCCCTCAAAGGAGAGTATATTGTTAAAATACCTTTCGCTGTGCTGCTGATAGCCATTCCCTTGCTGCTTTATTTTATAGTAATGTTCGTTGTTTCGTTCTATATGAGCAGGAAAGTTGGTGCAAACTATGGTCAATCGGTAACCCTTTCGTTTACGGCTGCCAGCAATAATTTCGAACTGGCTATTGCCGTTGCTATAGCCGTTTTCGGGATGAATTCGGGCGAAGCCTTTGCCGCAGTTATCGGGCCGCTTGTGGAGGTTCCGGTCATGATAGCGCTTGTAAACCTGGCTTTCAGGTTTAAGAAATTGTATTTTTAAAAGAGGTACTTCTTTCGTTGTTTTGTGCTCTGGCGGCAAGGAAACTGGTAGAATACGGCAGGAACTCCGCCTGCCGACCCGGCTTACTGAACTGTTGATCGCCCCCCAGGATTAAAGGAAACCGGCTACTCCTGACCAAAGCTGGTACAATCCGAATGCTGCAAATGCGAGTACCGAAATCCCTATGGAGGCGCGGCTCACACGCGATCCGAAATTTCTTGCAGAAGCAAAAAGTACAAGCATTCCGACGGAATAAATAACCATGGAACCGTAGAACCCGGCAACCAATACAATACCGTAAACAGGATTTTCACCCCAGCCCTTTAGCAGCATGGGCCCCATAACAAGGCTCCATCCCAGGTACGGGTTCGGATTTAGCAGGTTTACAAGTACTGCCTTTAAAACAGTCTGTTTCCGGGCGATAGCAGGAATAAGTGTATCGTTAAATGCACGCCATGCCTGGTATGCATTATAGGCAAGGTAAAGCAGAAACATGCCGCCAAAAAGCTGAAGCAATCCCAGTACTTCGTGAGGAACATTCGTTAAAACCAGCAAAACGAAAAGGATAACAGGCAAATCGCTCAGTAAAGGCGCAAACACAAGGGGAATTGTTTTTCGCCATCCATGGGTTATACTTTGCGAAAACAGAAAAGCCTGGAACGGCCCGGGCTGCACAACACAGGCGAAGGCATACGTAATTCCAAAAAGCAGGTAATTCATCATCATGTATCCCGCCGGGTCCTTGTGTAAATCCGGCAAACAAAAATACACTAATCTTTTTATGTTTTTCTCCGCGACGAAACAACGAAAAAGCACTGAATATGAAGGTCGAAATCGACAAATAGCCATAGTTCATTCCACAGGGCTTAACAAAGTCCCCTCTTAATGGTTATATTTGTTTCTTAATCAAAAAAAACCATGTCAATCGCACGTGTTATCTTCAGTTACATTTTAACAACCCTCGTTTTTTTTGCCGTCGATATGGTATGGCTTGGATTTATAGCTAAAAACATCTACCGGAAATACCTCGGAGCCCTTTTAAGCGATACCGTGAACTGGGCTGCCGCCATTATTTTTTACCTGGTATTTATTGCCGGTATCTTTATTTTTGTGATCAATCCGGCTCTTGAGAAACATTCCGCAACAAGGGCAATAGTGCTGGGTGCTGTATTTGGGTTTATTTCGTATGCTACCTACGATCTCACCAATTATGCAACACTCAGGGGCTTTCCCCTGAACATTGTTTTTATTGATCTTGCCTGGGGAGCTATTCTTACCTCGATTGTAAGTGTTGCCGGTTACTATATTTCACGCTATATTGCGACGATATAGATGCGTATGTTGTAAATACCTGAGCGCTCACACCGGATTACAGCCTGTTTACATATTTATCTGGTCCCACCCGAAAACGCACTTTTTTTTACGTTCCGCCCTCTTGTCCAGGGTATTTTTCTTCCCGGCAGCTGGGTGATAGCCCGGGCAAGGATGGATTTGATGTGCCAGGTGCCAGACTACTGATTTTACCGGGCTACACCCCATGAAACCTGCGACAAACTGACAATCTGATACTTGAATTGTGTTTTTGATTAACCAAAATAAACTAACATTTGAGGCTTGAAAAATGAAAAATATCAATTACTTTTGACAATTAATTTAAAGACATGAAAAAACTTATACCCTTTGCAGTAGCTATGATTCTTCTGGCTTCCACTGCTTTTTCGCAATGCGTACTTTCCTATCAGAACAACTCCCTTGTAAAAGAGGATGTTATACTTTCGAAGGATATGCAATATATGGATCCGGGCAGTGCAGGCCTGAATCAGATCTGGGATTTCTCGAAGATCAGTTTCATCGGAACGGATAACACAAACCAGATTCTCTCCACCCCTAAGGCCACACTTGAAGGCGTAAGCGAATACAATGTACTCATGAACGATGGCGGGCGCGAATATTACATGTATTCGACAGCTTCCGGCCTTATTGAAAAAGGCTATACTTCCACGGATGTTACCATGGTATATTCCGATCCTGTGCTTAAAATGATCTATCCATTTGCCTATGGTGAAAATTTCACTGATAAGTATGTGGGTTCTGCTATGTTTATGGGGACTTCGAAAATTGACGTCAGCGGCGATCTAACCGTTACAGCTGATGCGATTGGCACCCTGATACTTCCTGGCCTCATGCTGGCCAATACCCTGCGGGTTAAAACAGAAAAGACAGGCATTGAGGTTGGTCCCTGTAGCTCGAACGTGACACATATCCTGAGATATTCATGGTATGCTCCCGGTTACCGCTATCCGGTGCTGGTGATCGCCACTACCGAATTAAGAACAAACACCAAGGAGCCCGTAATCACGAAAACGGCTGTCCTCAATGTTCAGGGAGCTGTAAATAACGAAAACCTTACCAGCATTGCCAATCCTGATGCCCAGGCCATGAGTGATATTGAAGTAAGTGTTTATCCCAACCCGTTCAGCGATATTTTCAGCTTTCATTATTTCCTTAGGGAACAAACTCCTGTAAAAATTGCCCTGTTCGATGTGATGGGGAAATTTATCAGGCAGATCCAACAGCAAGAGGTGCAGGCCGAAGGAATTCATACCGGCACAATCAATGCCGGGAACCTGAGCCTTAACCCGGGGATGTATTACCTGAAGTTCACTTTTGAAAACAAGGTGATAGTAAAAAAGGTGGTGAAGCTATAAGCCAACACGCATATTGCTTTTTCCAACAGGCTGATTGAGTTCATTTTTCTTTATCCCATGCCGGTTCAATCCAGCATAGTAAAAGAAAAAGCAAATGCGATTGGTGTACTAATTCCGGAAGAGAATCAGAATTGCTTTAAAGCAGATGCCGGAAAGATATAAATAAAAATAGCGCTGTAACATATTGTTTATCAGCGCTATTTTTGTGTAATCGGTGACC
>CAISRK010000052.1 GCA_903887815.1 uncultured Bacteroidales bacterium
CCTGCATTTCCGGTTTGTCAAGGACCAGCAACTTATCGGGATCCAGGTTTATTCCATTTAGCAGAAGTTCTTTTGCCTGTACAAAAGGATTTTGATTTTCGATCGCCAGGTTCACTTTACTATGAAAAAGGCTGCCTGCTATGGCACGCAGAATGAGCCCGACTTTCTCTATTTCCCGCATCAAATAATCTTCCTGCTCCATTGAGATTCGTTTTTCCGGTTAACTAATCAGGGTTAAGTTTTGAAATGATACTTTCGGAGGGTGCTGAGGTTGAATATTTTACTTCAACAAAGCAGGCTTTGCCGGAGTTGATTTTGTCGTAAAGGAGTTTAACATCAGAATCGGGCTTGACGAATTCCATACCGGGATAATCTTTGCCATCAACCTGGTAAATGTATTTTAACGTGTACCCGGTTATGGTTTCGTTGTTCCCGTTCAGATGCTGCGATACCGTTTTGGAAGCTATAACAGCAGTAACACCGGCTTTGGCAGTTCCCTGGAAATTGCGGCCTTTAAATTCCGGGTACAAGGATGGCCCGATTAGGAGTCCTGTAATAACTACAACTACAGCAATAAGAATTATTGCGTTTTTAATTCCGAAATTATGCCTGATCCAGTTGATCATGTGTACACTTTTATTCAGGAACCTGTTGCATTTTTTTCGTTCGACCAGTGCTTATGCTAAAATTAGTGCTGTTTCCATTTTATCCTTAATGCAGCGATTGCTTAATTTTTTGAAATTGCATTTTCGATAGTTTCGATAACTTTCTCTTTCGCCAATATGTACATGCCAATTCTCTCATCTGTAACTCCATCCTTCAGTTTGTATGTATAGTGTGGAATGCCCCCTTCTATTCTGATCTCAAAGAATTTAAAGTCGATACATTCGGTTTGTTTTAATTTCTCTGCAACCTCAATAATATGAGTCGAGATGGCGAACAGGCTCCTGTTTGTTTTTGCAAAAGCGGAAATTACAGCCAATGATGCATCATATGCATCCATAACATTGGTTCCCCTGAATAGCTCATCGAAAATAACAACAATATTTTTCAGGCGGTAAATCTGTTCCGCCACAAACTTAACCCTCATAACCTCGCTGTAATAATGGCTATAACCCTTATTAATACTATCGGCCATATTGATTGTTGTAAACAATCCGTTGAAAACCGATGTTTGCATGCGTTTAGCAGGTACCGGGAATCCCAGTTGTGCTAGGTATACTGAAATTCCGATGGCTTTAAGATAGGTCGATTTCCCCGCCATATTCGGGCCTGTAAGGAAGCATAAATTTTTATCAGTACTGATATTCACGTCGTTCGCAACTGGCCCGGCAAGAAACGGATGAACTAATCCCCGGATGCGGATACCGACAAACGCATCGGTATATTCGGGGTATGCAAATCCGTATTTGACAGCAGTAAACGAAACCGACTTATACACATCAATTTCGTATATTACAGTTAGAAGTTCCCTGATTTTCCCGGATTCAGAGTTTCGGAAATAGTAGTCGAGTTTTCCCCTGATGATCGGCTTAATGCGTTTTGCCTTTTTGAGTAATAAAACGGCTTTTAATTCCGAATTATCAATCAAATCAAGGATAGTTCGTTTATAGGAATTCAATTGTTGCGGCGAATTTTCCGTTTCAATTGAGCTTGCATATTCGTACAAATCATTCAGGATTTTAACCAGGCATGTTATAGCTCTATGAATAATAAAGTTATGATTTGTGGGCCTGATCCTGTTATCAACCGAAGTGCGAATAATATCCATTATTGATAATCTGGCCGGCCTGTTACCCTGTATGAGGTAGTATTCGATAAAGCCAAGCCACTCCTTGTTTATTTCGATAAAATCAGGCTTTTTCTCAAAAAATCTTATGGTTTCTATCCTGTTTTCCAACACCCTGATGTCAGTTAATGGCGAACTGAAAATCCTTTTCAGTTCTTCAGTGCCTCCAACCGAC
>CAISRK010000053.1 GCA_903887815.1 uncultured Bacteroidales bacterium
AGGGTATGCTGTTAATTGGAACAATTATCAGGGTTATAAGTTCAGAATATTAAAATGAATGTTCGCTTTCAATTCAACTGATCTGAAGAAGTCAGGTTACGAATTGGGATTCATAACAGTTCCTATAAAAAGAATTGTCCCGGTCGATTTTTCCTGGATAAAGTATACAAATGGCCGGTCCACAGTAAAATAAAGAGGCTGGTCGGGCCCAATGGAGGTAACACCAACTTCAACAGCAGTAATAGCAGTTGCCTCGCTTCCTTCCTCATTTGTTTCAATAAAGGTTTTATGCAGAACCTTCGAAATATAAAGTCCTCCGTTAGGATTAATCCGCGTAAAGTCAGCATTATCACTGTCGAAAGCAACACCCATTCCTAACGCAGTGAGAATTGGCTGCATATTTTTCTCCTCGTATTCATACTTAAACTTCGGTAACTGCAACTGGATATCAGTCTCGGTAAACTGCCGGCTCCATGTATTCCAGTTAGCTAAGGTAAGGGCCGATATTACATCGCTAGCGCTTTTGCCGTTATCGGGTAACAGC
Organism: uncultured Bacteroidales bacterium; assembly: GCA_903887815.1. Taxonomy (GTDB): domain Bacteria; phylum Bacteroidota; class Bacteroidia; order Bacteroidales; family UBA4417; genus UBA4417. Next base: position 545 of record CAISRK010000053.1, read on the forward strand.
ACCACCAGAGTATAATTACCCTGGTTATATGGAAGTTCGATTGCAGCAAACCCGCTTCCTTTAAAATAATTAAAAGTTGCATGCTGTACCATAGCGGGCACTTGTATAGCCGGTCCGCTATTGACATAAAATGTCCGGTCCCGTGTATCCTTGGCATCGAACTGGTATTTCCATTGCCCTTTGAAATAGAATGCGTTAACCAGGTACATTACCGCTTCAGCTGGTATTCCATCAATAATTTTAGGGATAAGGCTGTTGGTTTTTTCTTTCACCCAGGAATTGATCACATCAACAGCCGATGCCTGCGAAAAATCAAGCGGAGTAACGGTAGCATCGAAATAGTACTGGTTGGCCTGGACAAAAGGCTGTTCGACAGAAAAGGTATTGCGATACCATATCGAATTGGCGATCTGCATTTTTACCTTTGGATCGAGCGAGGCGAAAGTTTGAACAATGTATTTATAAGAGTCGTTGATTTCCTGTTCGCTCATTCCCGAAAACCCGAGGGTGCTGGTCATAGCGCTGAGGGTGGAATTTGCTGCTCCATTGCGCGTCATACCCAGGGCCATACTTACGCTTAGAGGCGAAACCATCAGGTTCGAATTTGTGCCTGAAACTTCCGTTACCTTTCGGAAAAAGTCAAAACCGAAAGCATTGCTTGAAGCAACCAGTTGTTTCTGTTTTTCGGTGAGATTCACCTGTTTCAGGTCGGGATTATCAAGGTTATCTTTTTTACAGGAAACTGCAAGTAATGAGGTGCTTACAAAAAGACAAACGATAATAAAGGTTTTCATTGTTACTAAATTTTATAACACGGATAAAAGAGAAATATAATGAACTTTCGTTGTATTTCAGCCGCAAGAATTATGCCAATGAAAAGTGAATTTTGAAGAAAATTTATTCCCAGGCGGGATTTACAATCCCGCCCTTTAGAGCCCGGAATTTGCAATTCCCAAAAGTACCGGCCTTAAAATTACATCCGTTCAGGCACCTCAATGCCAAGCAGCCAGAGCGTATCGGAGACCACATTGGCGGTAAACAAGGATAAGCTCAGCCGAAGGCTACGGCTTGCCGTGTTCTCCTCCTTTAAAATAGTGAGATCATGATAAAAACGGTTGTATTCCGAAGCCAGTTCAAAAGCATAATTGGCGACCACGGCCGGGCTGTGCATATCGGCAGCCTGGATCAGAATGGCAGGGAAATCGTGGAGTTTTTTAAGCAATTCCTTTTCCTGGGATAACAATTGTCCCGTTTCCGTATCCTTCATAGATACCAGGTAACCGGCTTCCTCTGCTTTCCTCAGAACCGATTTGATCCTGGCATACGTATATTGAATAAATGGTCCGGTATTCCCATTGAAATCAACCGACTCGGAAGGGTTGAAAAGCATGTTTTTCTTCGGATCAACTTTCAGCATAAAATACTTTAAAGCTCCAAGGCCGATTGTACGATAGAGATTCCGGGCCTCTTCATTATCGAATGTTTCAATCTTGCCCAGTTCGCGGGCCATAGCTTCCGAAGTATCAAACATCTCCTGCATGAGATCATCGGCATCTACCACAGTACCTTCGCGCGATTTCATTTTGCCTTCAGGCAATTCGACCATGCCGTACGAAAGATGATAAATGGAATCAGCCCACCCGCAACCCAGGTGTTTTAACACAACCTTGAGCACATTGAAATGGTATTCCTGTTCGTTACCAACAACGTAAATAAGCTGTTCGGGGTTATAGGTCTCATAACGCTGCATTGCTGTTCCCAGGTCCTGCGTCATATAAACGGATGTACCGTCGCTGCGTAACAACAATTTCTCATCCAGGCCTTCAGCGCTCAGGTCAATCCAAACGGATCCGTCGTCGCGCCGGTGATATGCTCCCTGCTGGACTCCTTTTTCAACCAGTTCTTTCCCAAGAAGGTAGGTTTGCGATTCGTAATAAGTTTTATCAAATTCAATACCTAATGTTTTATAGGTAACAGCAAATCCATCATATACCCAGCCATTCATTTTCTTCCAGAGGTTGATCACCTCTTCGTCGCCGGCTTCCCATTTCTGCAATATCTGCTGGGCCTCGATGATTAGAGGGGCTTTCTTTACTGCATCGTCAGGATTTACACCTTCCGAAACAAGGGCGGCAATCTGTTCCTTATACTGTTTATCAAAAATCACGTAGTATTTCCCGACAAGGTGATCGCCTTTCAGGCCGCTGCTTTCAGGAGTTTCGCCATTACCCCATCGCTGCCATGCAAGCATACTTTTGCAGATGTGAATCCCGCGGTCGTTTACTAGGTTCACTTTTACTACATTTTTACCAGCAGCCTGCAATATTCTTGAAAGTGAAAACCCGAGCAGGTTATTGCGTATGTGCCCCAGGTGAAGAGGCTTATTTGTGTTCGGTGACGAATATTCAACAACAACCGGCTTATCGTTATTGAGGGCAATAAAACCAAATTTCTGCTTTTCCGAATTTTCCGAAAGAAATGTCAGCCAATACTCCTTTTTTATAACAATGTTGAGAAATCCTTTTATCACATTGAAACTCTCGACGGATGGCAGGCTAGCCATCAGAAATTCCCCTATTTCATTTGCGGTAGCTTCAGGCGACTTTCGCGATACCTTCGTAAACGGAAAAACAACCAGCGTAATATCGCCTTCAAATTCCTTCCGGGTATTCTGTAACTGGACCTGCGAATCCGTTGCTTCTGTTTGGTATAAGGAAAGAATTGCTTCTTTAATTTTATTTATGAGGATATGCTCAATCATCAGGAAAAATTTAGGTGTGCAAAGGTAAGGATTTTAGGTGAAATGCGTAGGACTTTCTGCTCAACTCGCAAACGTTTTCAGGTTGAATTCCGCGCTCCTGTTGACTTATACGATTTAATGTTTCTATACTCCAGCCCGGACAACATATCTGGAAAACTTACATGCTATAACTCAACCATAATAAGGGATTAAGAAGTTTTCGAAAAATTTTGCCAGCAAGTTTAAACCATTATCTTTGCAGCAAATAACTTGATATCACATACATAAAAATAGATATTTAACCTTAAACAAAACTTTATGCAACGCAACGTAATTATTATCGGAGCTGCAGGGCGCGACTTTCACAATTTCAACACATTTTTCAGGGGAAAAGCTGAATATAATGTTGTTGCATTTACTGCTGCCCAGATTCCTGACATTGATGGCCGAAAGTATCCTAAAGAACTGGCCGGTGCTGATCTTTACCCAAATGGAATTCCCATTTATGCCGAACAGGATCTGCCAAAACTGATTAAAGAATTTAATGTGGTTGACTGCGTTTTCGCATACAGCGATGTTCCTTACCCACGTGTAATGAATGTTAGCGCTCTTGTTAATGCCTGCGGTGCAAACTTCATTCTCCTTGGACCAGGCGAAACCATGATAAAAAGCACCAAGCCGGTTATTGCCGTTGGCGCTACCCGCACAGGCTGCGGTAAAAGCCAGACTTCACGCCGTATCATCGAAATACTGATGGCAAAAGGCCTGAAAGTGGTTGCTGTTCGTCACCCAATGCCTTACGGCGATCTGAACGAACAAAGAGTTCAGCGTTTTGCTACAGTTGAGGATCTTAAAAAGCATAAATGCACCATCGAAGAAATGGAAGAATACGAACCCCACGTGGTTCGCGGTAACGTAATTTATGCAGGGGTAGATTACCTCGATATTCTACGTGCTGCTGAAGTTGATCCTGATGGTTGCGATGTTGTACTCTGGGACGGTGGAAACAACGACTTCCCGTTCTATAAACCCGACCTTACCGTTTGTGTTGCCGACCCGCACCGCCCTGGTGCCGAAGTAGGCTACTATCCTGGTGAAGTTATGGCCCGTATCGCTGACGCAGTTGTTATCAATAAAATTGATTCGGCTGATATTGCTAACATCCAGATCGTGCGCAACAACATTGCCAAAATAAATCCTAACGCATTGGTAATTGACGGAGCTTCGCCGCTTACAGTTGATAAACCTGAACTTATCCGCGGCAAACGCGTATTGGTTGTCGAAGACGGACCTACGCTTACCCATGGTGAGATGAAAATCGGTGCCGGTACCGTTGCAGCTAATAAATTCGGTGCTGCCGAACTTGTTGACCCGCGTCCGTATGCAGTTGGAAAACTTGCCGATACATTCCGTATTTATCCTAACATAGGCACCCTGCTTCCTGCTATGGGATACGGCGAAGAACAAACACACGACCTCGAGAAAACCATCGAAAATACTCCATGCGATTGTGTTGTTATTGCTACACCTATCGATCTTAACAGGATTATCAAAATCAACAAACCTTGTGTAAAGGTTGGTTACGACCTGCAGGAAATCGGAAAACCCGACCTGGCAGGAATCCTCGATGAGTTTGTTAAAAAACACAACCTCGTTAAATAACATTTGCTTTTAAAAAGCGGCCTGTAATG
>CAISRK010000054.1 GCA_903887815.1 uncultured Bacteroidales bacterium
GGTATAAGGCCGCAAGCGTGTCATTACGATAACAGCAAAAGGCATTTACAGATTAGGTTTTGTTACGACTAATGCGGTTAAGTATATCGATATAAGTCAGTTGCGCTATTTAATCTGGGTGCAAAAAATAAAAATTTTGAAAGCCGGATTTTCGGGTTTTCAAAATATTTTTTTATGCCTTTCGGGATTTACAGGTTTTTATTTTAGTAAAAATCCACTATAATGATAAATAATAAAACAGCTAAATAAGTATTAACTAAATTGTTATTAAGAACAGGAAAACGGCAGAAACTTCAATTTATAAAAAATAAGCTTAATGTGTTCGGGTGATTACGCACAGAAATCAGATAGAATCACCAAAAAATCAAAATCAATAATTATTAACTAAAGCAAACAAAAGAATGAAAAAACTCGTTACATTGCTTTTTATGTTGGTTCTCACCTCAGCAATTTTCGCACAAAATATTTGTGAAAGTTATGATGGCGCAACCTTTCCTCCTTCCGGCTGGACCATGGCTGGCACCGGGATTTCCCGTGTAACAGCTGGTACTTACCCGACTTGCGCACCCCATTCAGGTGCAGGTATGATTATGTATAATTCGTTTAACATAGTCTCTGGTAGTGCACAGTTGTTTAGCTCTGCTCTAACCTTGACTTCAGGTAGCGGAAACGTGCTGAAGTTGTGGATGTACCGCGATGGTGGTTACGCTACCAGCACGGATAAACTTGATGTGAATGTTAATACTACGGCTTCCGCCACAGGTGCTACTCTCCTGGGGACTATTAATCGTAGTATGTCGTTATCTCCTGTTGTAGCTACAGCCGGATGGTATGAATATACATTCAGTATCCCTGCTTCATTTACGGGTTCAACAAGTTATTTAGTTCTGAATTTTACCTCAAACTGGGGAAACAACATTTTTGTTGACGATATCTTACTCGGAGTACCTGCTGTTCCTTCAGCAGCTGTTATTGGTGCACCTGCCAATAATGCAACAGGTGTTAACCTTCCGGTTACCCTTAGCTGGACCGCTCCTTCCTGCTGGTTGGCTACCGGTTACAAAGTTTATCTTGGAACTACAGCAAATCCAACTACATTGGTTTCAACGCAGGCCGGAACTACCTATACTCCGGCTGGTCTTGCTTATAATACAAAGTATTACTGGAAGGTTGTGCCATACAATACACTTGGCGATGCTACCACTGTTCCTACTTGGTCGTTTACTTCAATTGGTGCAATAATCGCCGGTAAAGTAGCGGATTGCAACACCGGCGACGGTATTATGGGCGTTATGGTAACAACCGTTCCTGCCACCAGCATGGTAATGACTGACGATAATGGTAATTATTCACTTTCAGTTGGTCCGGGTACCTTTTCTGTTGTTTTCACCCTGGCACAGTATCAAACGGTTACCAAGCCTGGTATTGTAGCAACAGGTGGTGCTACCACTGCTCTTAATACTACAATGTGCGAAATGCCGTATGCTCCAAGTTGTGCAAACGCAACTGTAAATGCTACGGATTCACAATGCGTGGTTAACTGGTGTATGCCAGGTGGCCCTTACGAAATGCTTTATGATGATGGTACAGCCGAAAACTATGCTGCATGGACACTTCCAGGCAACATGATCGCTGTAAAATTCACTCCTAAAGGATATCCGGCACTTGTTAAAGGCGCACGTTTCTATGTAGGTGATGGTACTTTCCCAGTAGGCGGAAATATTATCGGTTCGACATTTACACTTAAAATTCTGAAGGATGATGGCGTTGGCGGATTGCCAGGAACACAGGTTGGCAGCGATGTTACAACCACTGTTTCAACAACCGGCTGGATCACAGTTACTACTTCAGCAAGTATTGCATCGGGCAGTTTCTATGTTGTTATGGTTCAAAACCAGGGCGACCCTAACTGTACTCCTATAGGTGTTGACGAATCATTGCCAAAAGCATATAAGAGCTATTCGAAATTCGTTACCAATGGTGGCGGATGGGTTCTTTCGGTATACCAGGATTATATGATCCATGCTATTGTTGAAGGACCGGTTATGCCAGGTGATGCTCCAGTAGCAAGTGCCGAA
>CAISRK010000055.1 GCA_903887815.1 uncultured Bacteroidales bacterium
GCTCGAAAAACAGTATTACCTTGAAATGTACAAGTTCGGTGCAGCCGCCCGCAAAGGAGCTCCTCCAATTACTTTGCAGGCAATATGGACCGCCGACAACGGGAAACTTCCTCCATGGAAAGGCGATCTTCATAACGACCTGAATACCCAGCTCAGCTACTGGCCTTCCTATACCGGCAATCATCCTGTGGAAGGAGCTGTGTTTACGGATTGGCTCTGGGAAAACAAAACAGTTTTCGGGCAATACGCAAAAAAAGTGTTTGATGCAGAGGGACTGAATGTTCCCGGTGTTTCCACCCTGAAAGGTGCAGCCATGGGCGGTTGGCACATGTATTCGCTCTCCCCTACCGTTGGAGCCTGGATGGCTCAGCATTTCTATTTACAGTGGCGCTACACCATGGACCGTGAATTCCTCAGGAACCAGGCATATCCATGGTTTTCAGCTTCTGCAACCTTCCTCGAACAGGTTACCGTAATAAAAAACGGGCTTAGGCAACTGCCGATGAGTTCGAGCCCCGAATTCAGAGACAACCGGATGGAAGCATGGTTCCTCGATATGAGCAATTTCGATCTTGCCCTTTGCAAGTTTACCTTCGAAAAAGCAGCCGAACTGGCTACCGAATTAGGTCTCGGCACAGAAGCGGAACACTGGAAGTTTATTCTTGCCCAATTTGGAAACTATGAACTTGATGATACAGGAGGACTCGCTATAGCCACGGGATTTCCTCTTAATGAATCACACCGCCATTTTTCGCATATGCTGGCATTTCATCCATTAGGGCTGCTCGATTTCGACAAAGATGTTGATAAAGAAATTATCGGAAAAAGCATAGACCGTATTGAGAAAAACGGCTCCTCGCAGTGGTGCGGGTATTCGTTCAGCTGGATGGCGAATATGTATGCACGCATGTACCGTGGCGACGATGCTGCTAAAGCATTGCGTACTTTTGCATCCTGTTTCTGCTCGCCAAACAGTTTTCACCTGAACGGTGATCAGTGTAAAGCCGGGCATAGCAGTTTTACCTACGATCCCTTTACACTTGAAGGCAATTTTGCTTTTGCTGCGGGTATCCAGGAAATGCTTTTGCAAAGTCATGGCTGGATAATCAGGATTTTCCCTGCTGTTCCAGATGAATGGAAGAATGTTGCTTTCGAAAACCTGAGGACCGAAGGAGCATTCCTTATAAGTTCAAAGAAACAGGAAGGAGTAATTGATTCATTCACTATTACTTCAGTCGAAGGTGGAATAGCTCGTATCAGGCTTCCTTTCCCGACATTTTATATAAGCAGCAGCGAAAAATTGGAACTACAGCCTTCAACAAATGCCAAAGAAATTTTGATAAAGTTCGAAAAAGGTGGAAAAGCGATAATCCGAAACGGGTATGAATAGAAAATCGCTGAAATAAAGAAACAAAAAACAATTATTAATAGTCAACAACAAAAACCACATGAGCCCTTATTTCACTAAACTGACTGATAAATCGTTCAACGACGCAATTGATCATGTAACCGCAATCCTGAAAGAACATGGCTTCGGTATAATAACCCAGGTTGATGTACAGGACACCCTGAAGAAAAAAATAGATGTTGATTTCCGACCTTACCGTATACTGGGAGCCTGCAATCCTCATTTTGCGCATAAAGCTCTTCTGGCTGAAGATAAAGCAGGCATGATGATGCCCTGTAATGTAATAGTGCAGGAACATGAGGATGGGAAAGTAGAAATTTCAATTATTAACCCCGATGCAGCAGCAAACCGGCTGAGCAACAAAGTACTCGAAGATTTTGCCTGTGAGGTAACCAAGGAACTCAGGCAGGTTTTCCGCAAAATATAAATCAGGAAAATGACTTTCCTTTATAAACTGAGATCTTTCTTCGTATTCGTTCAGCCTGTTGCAGGAATAGGATCAAAATTTTCAATTTATAATCTTTCAAAAAGTCTTGAAGATCCGAATCTGGCGATTTTCAATTGCAGAAGGTATTACTTGATGCACAGTTTTATATTCTAGAAATGTATTTTTTCAATCTGTATGTTGGAAAATCAAAAATCAATACTATTTCCTATTTATTTGAAAAACTCTGAAAACATCGATAACACTGACTTTCTGATATTTAATTAAATTGATTATTTTTTATTTTTATTTAGTCTTATTATAAATAAGAAACATAAACTATCTTTACCATATTATTAACCTCAAAAACTATACCCATGAAAAAAACATTTACGCTCACATTTATGGCATTGTTTTTTACAGGACTTGCCTTTTCACAAACAGCAACCGACAAACCGACCACGGTTGTCGAAAATATGTATATTATGCCCAAGCGCGGCATGGAGGACAAATTTGAAGCCGCGGTTAAAGCCCATGATACAAAATACCATCCTGACGGACCTTTCAATGCAGGATTAAGAAAAGTGGAATACGGTGACAAAGCCGGATGGTATGTATGGGTCTTCGGGCCGACAACCTATGCTTCAATTGATTCAAGGCCGACTAAAGAAAACGGCCATGATGCTGATTGGTCAGCCAATATTGATCCATTGGTTGAAAAATATGGAGAAACCAATTTATGGGATTTTAATGCAGACTTATCCACAGGTATGGACCTGATGAAAACGGCAAAATATTATGAAGCCTGGTCTGTAAAACTGAAACGTGGTGAATACTATAGGTTTAAAGCGTTAGCTGAAAAGCTGAAAAAAGCTTACGAATCGATGGGGACCTTAGCCTTTATTGTGTACAATAACCCTATTCATACTTCTAACGGTGCTGATGTTGCCTTAATCTGGAATTTCAATTCATATGACGAATGGTCGAAGGATCCTGGTATAAAAGCTGCCTTTGAAAAAATATACGGGGCTAACAGTTGGCAAAACATGCTGGATGAATGGATGGCCGTTAGCGTTGACTACAACACCGAAATCAGGAGTTTTGTCAGATAAATTTAATCTTACGTTGAAGCATTAAGCCGGCAGGTATTTATACTTTCCGGCTTTTTGTTTTGTATCATTATAGCTTGCAATCAAGCCTATCTAAAATACTTGGCGAGAAAATAATTGTAAACTTCAGAAAGATATATGACAACAATTTAGCAATTATGGCAAAAATCAATTAATGATGAAAAGCCTGGTTACTCTATTTTCGAGGTCATCAATTACCACAACATATGTTCCTTGACTCATACCCTCTAAGGGTAAAACCATTTGACCTGTAAATTTTGAAATTCGAAATGACTTAACTACCTTTCCTTTCATATCAATGATCCTACACTCGCGGATGTGGGAAGCTTCAGAAAAATACAGGTAGAGATTGTCGTGCGCCGGATTTGGGAATAACCGTAACTCAGATGTTGCTTCAGATTTTCCGGGAACCGAATTAGGTGCCAGTTGATCCAATAATGTCGAATAGCGTTTCTCCAGAAATGGCTTAAGGCCGTAAGGCGTATGACTATCAATCGTTTGAGTATATCCCCCAAAGAAATTGTCAGCTGTATAGCCATAGTCCAGTGTACGGTACGAATCTGCAAGTGCGGCTGTAGTTATCAGGTTCCGGAGTGAATCGATATGCGGAAAAATAAGCTCAGGTTTTATTATTTGGTTTGTTATGGTATCGAGGTAGCGCTGATATTTCGCCATAAATCCGGGTATCGCGAGGATTTTTGAAGCCAATGGCCTGGGTTCATTTGTATTAAACCAGTTAAAGCAATTCCGGGTTGCCCAGTCCTTATTCACCCAGTCAACTCCGAAGGTATTGTCGGTATCATAAGCAACAAACTCAAATTTATCGTCGTAGGCACGATGATATAAATAAAAGTTATTCTTATTATACATGTAATCATCCCAGTTACCGGTTGCGACATCAATGGCAAATGCTTTCAGAAAGCTGTCAATATCAATTTTGTTTGAAATCAGCCTGGCAAATGCGGTATCGGCCGGAAGATTCAGAATGGTGATAAGATCAACCAGGTCGGAGTAATTATCGTTGGTTTCGTTGGTTTGTAAATCATAAGCTCTTCCTCCGGTTACCGACCCGCTCTGGATATTTTTATAAACCTGCTGTGTTGGTCCATGATAAACGAGGTCAGCGGGGGAGGTACATTTATAGAGGTTACCGCTATATTCGTTATACACACGCTGCAACCATTCTTTATCGAATTCCTCAAGGTTGGTATAAAGGCCATAATAAACCTGGTTGATATATAATTTTACGAAACTGGTCTTTCGTTCAACCATACCGGCTTTTTCCCATGTATCATAAAACAGTTTCTCGCGGATCAGTGTTGGATCGTTGTGCTGGCCGTTGAGGTTAATTTTCTTGACACCCTGGTACTTTCGCCCTGCAGCGTACTCGTTGAAACTGATTTTAAACGATTTCTTTTTCGAAAAGCGTGATGTATTTCCTCTTAACCTGAATCCAATATTCTGCACAGTGTCGCGTCCGGCTCCATAATCATAGATGAACAGGGCATGGTAATAATAATCCGAAAGCACATTCGTCATTATTATATCAAGCGAATCTACCGGAATCATTATATAAACTGATGAAACACGCGAATTATCGAAAAGCGTATTCTGTGAATACAAACTGCTATACACTATAACAGTGAAACAAAGTGTAAGCAGGAGATTTTTCATCAATCAGGTTTGGTATGGATAAATACTTTTCAAAGATGCACTGGCAGTATGAATTATCAAAAGTTAAATGAAGTAAACAGAAAGATTTATCCCGACCGCCTCAGTATTATTAGTGTTATCTCAGGCCGGACTCCGATCCGGCCGGGATATCCCAGAGTACCAGCGCCCCTGTTAACATAGAGGTATTGTTTATTTCCATAAGGATGAATTTTTTCGTACAGGCCACCCCATTCTTTATAAAGCAATGAAGCAGGACTCCATTTTATATTTCCCTGTTCGATAGCAATCTGGAAAGCATGTGTGTGCCCTGACAACGTGAGCCCGATCTGTGGATACATCCAATTCACTTCACCATCCCAATGTGACGGGTCGTGCGACATAAGTATTTTAAATTGACGTTGACCGGCTCCGCTAAGTGCTTTTTTCAGGTCTCCCCTTTTACCGAATCGTTTGTTCATGCTCCAGTTCTCAACGCCAATAATTGCTATTGAGGCCGAGTCCCGTTTAATAATCGCATTCTGGTTGCGAAGCAAATGCCAGCCAATCCGTTTATAAAATGCAGCAAAAGCCTTATTGTTCTGTTCCTTTTCAAGGTCGGAATTCCATTGCGAATATTCTCCGTAATCGTGGTTCCCAAGTATTGAATATACTCCATCTTTTGCCCTGAACCGTTTCAACTCTTCTTCGAACCGAAGTGCTTCTTGCGTAGTAAAATTGACAAGGTCACCTGTAAAAAGAATCAAATCAGGGTTTTGGGCTTTTATAATGTCGAGTATTTTGTTTACAGGACGTGTTGTCGCAAAACTCCCAAGGTGCATATCGCTCAGTTGGAGGATTTTGTATCCTTCGAATTCGCGGGGAAGATCCTTTACCAAAATTTCTACGGTGGTAAGTTTAAAATTATTCACCCAAAAGAACATCCCCGAGATGAAAATCATCATAACCAGGCCTGAAACTACTGATGCAAATACCAAAACCACCCGGGGTCTATACCAGCGCACCCTGAGGGAGTTATTTCCTTGCTTGAGTTTTCGATAGAAATTAAAAGGCAAAACCAGTATATCCCCTGCCACCAGAAGAGACAGGAATATCCCTTTCCCGATCATAAGAATCATCAGAAAACCCGGAACATAAATCCTTAAAAAAGGGGGCCATTCGGAATAAGGAGCAAGAAGTCCCGTGATAAAAAAAACAAGCAGCCATGCCAGCGGTAACCAGTAAATGATTTTTAATGATTTTGAATGCCTTGCTGAAAGCGATTTCCTGATCGAAAGCCAGTAGAGCATATCAACTATGGCAAGAAGAGCAATTGCTGAAACACGGCTGGCATATTTAGGCAACTGGTATCCCCCGGCCAGGAGGATTATTATGACCACAACAAGCGATATGATCAGGTATCGGAGTTTTGTTTTCATTATTCGAATAAGAATGTGTGAAGTTACTCAAAAGAAACCGATCCGGGTAAAAAAAAGGAAGCTACCTCAAACGAAGCAGCTTTCTGAATGGTCGCAATATAATCCGCCTCTTATGAATTTGCCTTTACATAATTAACAAGGCCCCTGGCTTTAAAAATCCCAACAAGTTTATCGGGTAAAGGAGAAAAATGATAAACACTTTCACCAATAGTTACTTTCCCGGCTTCGAAGTCAATATCAATAAAGTCGCCTTGTTTGTAGGCCTCAACAGCTTCAGGAAGCAGTATAATCGGCAACCCCTGGTTAACTGACGAACGGTAAAAAATACGGTTTACACTCTTACAAACCACGGCCTTAATGCCTGCAAAAGCAAGCCCGACCGAAGGATGTTCGCGCGAACTGCCGCAACCAAAATTAGCGCCTGCAACTAGTATATCTCCTTCTTTTACACGTTCAGCAAAACTATCGTCGAACCCCTTGAAAAGATGTGGCATTATTTTTTCCGCTTCCGAACTTTTTACATTGTAGGTAAGGTTACCGGCAAACATCTGGTCAGTATTCAGGTTATCAACATCCGAATAGTTCCAGGTTCCATTCGAGAAACGATCATCGTCGGGGCTAATGTCGACAGTTTTACTTTGTTCAATAGTAAAAGGATATTTATCATTTGCATCGGTTCCGCGGGGATCCGAAATCTCTCCTTTTAGCGCCGAATAGGCAACTACAGCAGGCGATGCCAGGTAAATAAGTGATGTTTTATTCCCCATGCGCCCTTTAAAGTTGCGGTTGGCCGTGGATATAATGGTCGTATTATCAGCAGGTATCCCCTGACCTGTTCCCAGGCATGGCCCGCACGACGGCGCCAGGACGCTTGCTCCGGCTTCCATAAAGGTACGGATTAAACCTTCGTCCATTGCCTGGAGGTAAATCGGCTGCGAGGCGGGGATAATGAGTAACTGGAAACCAACCGGCAGCTTTTTCCCTTTAAGTATTGCTGCTGCTTCGCGCAGATCATCAATACGGCCATTGGTACACGTACCAATCATGGCTTGCTGGATTTTAGTTCCCTTAACTTCAGCCAAAGCCTTAACATTATCAACATTATGAGGAGCAGCAACTACAGGGAAAATCTCATCGAGGTTGATCACAATTTCTTTAACATAAACGGCATCGGCATCAGCCCATGTGCCCGGGATTATCTCACCCAGGTGTTTATTCAATATCTCATCGGCCGGAAATACAGCATTCTTGGCTCCCATTTCAGAAGCCAGGTTGGCAATAGTCATCCTGTCGGAGATGGATAATGACTTCACTCCTTCCCCATGGTATTCGATTGACATATAGTCGGCCCCGCTCGAACCCATCATCCCGATAATCCAGAGCGAAAGGTCTTTCCCAAATACACCTTTGGGTAATTTACCGGTCAGGGTAATTTTAACGGAATCAGGGACACGGAACCAGGTTTCGCCCTGTCGCCACAAACCGGCGGTTTCGGTGCGGTCGATTCCGGCTGCAAAAGCGTTGAAAGCCCCGGCAGTGCATGTATGGCTGTCGCTGCCGACAATTATCATGTTTGGCCTGGCATAATCGCCCATGATCTGGTGACAGATCCCTTTACCGACATCATGAAATTTCGTGATCCCCTGCTCTGCAGCAATTTCCCTGATTTTCTGGTAATCGTTGGCAAGTTCAGCACTTGTTGGAGGGGCATTGTGATCGAGAACAAAGAGTAACTGATCAGGATCCTTTACCCTTTCGCCTCCCATTTTTTTGAAAGTGTTCGCAATACTGGCGGTGTTATCATGGGTAAGGATGATATCGGGCCGGCGGAATACGATAGCACCTGCTTCGGCGCCCAGAATTTTTTCAGCAAATGTTTTTCCCATAATCTATATTTATTTGTTAATGTGGTTGTTACAAAATAAATAAACACAAATACCTGATTTGGTTTGAAGCAGTAAATTTCGAAAAAACTTGGTATAAAAAAAGAAAAATGTACATCACGCAAAAAAAAACTCCTTCACCGGGCTGATGACAGGAGTTAGACTTTATTTAGGTGGTCCTAAAACCAGAAACCAATATCAATGCCCAGGCGGGGAACAATTCCGCTGTAGCCGTTATCGAAAACCGTCTGATTATTATAATTGGAATCATCGCTATAATTGAAAGTCTTCCTGAATCCACCACCGGTATATACATCCAGGTTAATACGGTTGGCAAATGAATAGGACCAGCCAAAAAGCATTCCGCCCCCGAAAGCATCATAGGTATCTGTAGTCCAAACCTGGTAACCGGTATTATAGCTGTTGTATTCCGTTTCATAATATTCATTTACGAGGTAAGGAGCGAAATAAAGCCTGTGACTCTGGCGAGGCTCGATAACTGAAAACACATGGAAACGCATCTGGGCCTCGGTACGGACAGCAAATAATTTTTCATAATCGGAATCCTTGAAACCCAGACCTGCCGATATGTTAAGACTTGAATTGGGATTAAAAAACCGCTCATATGCCATCTGGAAGGTACTTTTTGTAAACATCGAAACCGACATTTTCAGTATGTTTCTGTACTCCGGTGAATTGGCTGTAGCCAGCACCTGTGCGTAAGCCCCGGAAGTTGAAATAATGATTACAAGAGCTATTAGAATCTTTTTCATCTGGGTATATTTATAATGTTTATTGAAGTAATTTCATTTCGCTATAAGGAGCAACTATTAATTTATTTAATACGGAAACCGTCCTGTAAAATTAATTTTTAATTTGAATCTGGCAAGTAAATGCTTAAACGCTATAGTGCTTTAAATAACAAAAACCGGTCCAAAATTGTAATTAAGGATAACTTTTCGGAGCTACCGATTACGTCAGAATATAAATTGCAGTAAAATAAAAAATAAATTTGCACTTGTCAGTATTATGTGTACTTTTGCACTCCATTTTTGAAGGAACGGAAGCGTTTTTTCATAACCACTGGAGAGGTGGGTGAGTGGCTGAAACCAACAGTTTGCTAAACTGTCGTACTCGATTAGGGTACCGGGGGTTCGAATCCCCCCTTCTCCGCAGTTCTTTTAGAAGTAAAAATCGAATAAATAGTTCGGGGTATAGCGCAGTCCGGTTAGCGCACCTGGTTTGGGACCAGGGGGTCGTAGGTTCGAATCCTACTACCCCGACTTTTGGAAAATAAGAAGGCTGCTAATCAATTGATTACAGCCTTTTTTTTATTACGTAATGTAAATTGCAATATATTTCGTCGACATTTTTAGACATTTTGAGAGTAAGGGATACTTGACAAAAAAAAATAATCCGCCTTCAAAGACGTCTACTAAATCAATAATATTATTGCTATAATATGTTGGCAACGCTTATTGCTTCACAAACTTTTTTACCAGCGACGACCTTTCACTAATAACCCGCACAAAATAAATCCCACTGGGCAAGCTGCTGATGTCAATTTGTGTTTTTTCCGTGGTGATTTGACTGGTATGGAGTTCCTGA
>CAISRK010000056.1 GCA_903887815.1 uncultured Bacteroidales bacterium
AGCCTGATGAGCTGGATCGACGAAAATGCCAGCTACCTGTGGCAGGCGCAGCAACGACATTATACGCGTTGGCCTATTCTCGGGCTTAATGTCGGTACACCGGTGGTTGGAATAATTCCAGGTACTTTCCAGGGCGAAATTGACGGCTTTAAATACTGGATACAGCTGAGACTTAGCTGGCTTGATGCAAATATGCCAGGGGAATGCTACAATATTGTCAGTTCCGAACCGCTGCGACCAAAGCCGGTTATGCTCGCCTTTCCTATTCCTGCCTCAGATCATGTATTTATTGAACTGCCTGCCGAAGATCACGAAGCCCTACTCAGGGTATATTCAATTACAGGAAATCCTGTGACTGTTCCGTTCACATTCGATGGGAATCTTTTTACCCTGAATGTTCAACAATTGCCTGTGGGAGTATATTATGCCAGTATCTGCGACAGTAACAGCGGGAATTCTCCTGTGAAACTGATTATTTCGAGGTAATATTTTGGAATATAATCCGTTATTCATCTGCATATACAAACTATAAATATTGGAATCGCCATTAAAATTCCTGGTCATCCGTTTCAGTTCCATCGGTGATGTTATTCTTACAACGCCATTGGTAAGGAGTTTGCGTGCAAAATACCCGGGCAGCCGGATCGATTTCCTGGTGAAAAAGGAATTCTCTGCAGTACTTGTTCTGAATCCGAATATCAACGATATTATTACTTTCGATAAAAGCGTGGGAAAAGGGGAACTGGCGCGGGTACGGAATCTTGTAAAACAAAACGCATACACGCATATTGTCGATGTTCAGCGAAATATCCGGAGTGTGTATATTGCTTCCGGATCAGGAGCCAAACTATCGGGTTTTTCGAAAAAGATAATGGCACGTGACCTGCTGATTAGGTTTAAGATCAACATTTATAAAGAGATCAAACCGGTTTACCTGCGCTATTTCGAAGCCGTTGCGACACTTGGTGTCGGTTACGACGGGAAAGGTACCGAGGTATTCCCTCCTGCTTCCGAAATACTGACGGTAAATGAATTACTTGCTCAAAATAGCTTTACAGCTCAGACACCAATTCTTGTTATTGCCCCCGGGGCACACTGGGAAAACAAGCGCTGGCCTGCTGCAAAGTTTGCCGAAACTGCCGATATTTTCTGTTCCCAAAACGGGGCAAAGGCTATCCTGATTGGTGGAAAAGGCGATGCAGATATATGCCATGAGGTTCAAACCCTGATGAAATCCAATCCATTAAACCTTGCCGGGAAGTTAAGCCTGATGGGTTCAGCCGCTATACTCGGCCATGCTTCCATGGTGTTTACCAACGACACCGGCATGCTGCATATGGCCCAGGCGATGAAAACACCTGTTGTGGCTGTTTACGGGCCCACCACTCGCGAACTCGGGTTTTTCCCGCTTCCGGTAAACAGCCGTGTAGCCGAAACGGATATTTCGTGCCGTCCCTGCACGCAGAAAGGGCTTCACTATTGCCCCAAGAAACATTTCATGTGCATGAACGCTATTTTGCCCGAAACCGTGTCGGGTCTTGCAATGGAATTACTGAATGCTTTACCTGCGAAAAATAATTTTTAAAGGAATACTACCCGGTTTACCATTTTAACAATCTGATTCCTTTCGAAAATGAAAAAAAAGTTCCTGTCTTTCAGTACAATACTGGTATTCGCACTTGCTGCCTTGTTATACGGATGCAGTAAAGAAAACGGCAATGCCGAATTTCCGGATGTAACGGCAAACGAAAACCCGGTGTCGGGCAACCTGAAGCATCATTACACGCTTCTCCCTTCCGGCAGGGATACGGTTGTGGACTGGCCGTTCGGCGCGGCAATCCTGGAAGTGTCCTTTGGTGATACACTCTTAATTGCATCAGCTATTGTGACTACTACCGGTTCATTTCAACTTGTGCTGCCGGCAAGTATACCCGGGTATTATTTCAGCAGTATGTCGGGCCTGGCAAGCCACCAGGGAGGTGCAGTAAAAGCAACACCCGAAACGCTCCGGTTTATGAGGACCTTGCAGTTTAAGGTTCATTATACCCAAGGGGGAACAGCAAAAAGTATGCTTGTTAACCTTTATAAGCTTAAGACTGATTTTTCGGTCGACAAAAGCTATCATTATAATTTCTGCGATTCCGAGGGCACTTTTGCGGGAACAGGTGCGACCGGGAATGTTTATAACTGGAGTTTTACAAAAGGGTGGGGATTGGTTGAATCCTATATTATTAATCCCGGTTTTCAGGCCTACAATTCAAAATCAGTAAGCAGCGCAGCCGCCGGTGCCGTGTGGGTGAATATCTGACCTGGAGTTTTCCTTCAGTAGAACTCCTGCATTGTTTGTATAAATCCCCTTTCCTTTTGCATTCGGAAACGACCAGGTTCTTAACCGGGATTCGGCTGTAAAAAGTTTTTATACAAAAAAGTATTTTCGTGTTTTGAGGAATGTTATATTTATATATTTGCCTTTATAAATTATGCATATATGTATACCGAACAGATACGGAAAATTGAACAAATCAAGAGTTTAATAGGGAATACCCCGCTGCTTGAAATCGCATTCAGATATAATGGCGAAGAGCGAAAAATTTACGCCAAGTCCGAAAACCTGAATATGACGGGCAGCATCAAGGACCGCATGGCATATACTATATTGCGTAAATCTTACGAATCGGGCGATCTGAAACCGGGCGCCACAATTATTGAAGCAACCAGCGGTAATACCGGTATTGCATTTTGTGCACTGGGTAAGGCAATGGGCCACCCGGTTGTGATTTTTATGCCCAACTGGTTAAGTATGGAACGTATAAACCTTATACAAAGCCTGGGTGCAAAAATCAACCTCGTCACTAAAGAGGAAGGCGGTTTCCTCGGGAGCATTGCCATGGCTGAAAAACTTGCCGGTGAAATGGAAAATTCATTCCTGCCGAGGCAGTTTTCGAACGAATATAATATTCTTGCACATTACGAAAGTACAGGACCCGAAATATGGAACCAGCTGCAGTTCCGGAACATTGTTCCCGATGCTTTTGTGGCAGGAGTGGGGACTGGCGGAACCATTATGGGAACCGGGAAATACCTGCGAAAGATGAACCCGGCAATAAAACTTCATCCCCTCGAGCCATCCAATTCGCCGACGCTTACAACAGGCCATAAAGTGGGCAAGCATCGCATTCAGGGAATTTCGGATGAATTTATCCCGGAAATTGTGAAGTTAAACGAACTGGATGAAATTGTACAGGTCGACGACGGTGATTCCATAATTATGGCACAGATGCTGTCGACCCGGCTTGGACTTGGAGTGGGTATTTCGTCGGGAGCAAATTTTATCGGGGCATTAATTGCGCAAAACAAACTTGGCGGTTCGGCCAACGTAGTAACCGTTTTTTCGGACGACAACAAAAAATACCTCAGCACCGACCTGATGCGCGACGAACACATGAAAGACCGGTTTTATTCGAAAGACATAGAATTGCTCAGCTTCAAAGCGTTTAAAAGAGGTTGCATTACCTGCTGCGACCCCGAGGAATGCTCGAAAAATTATGTTCCGGGCACCTGCAACAGGGTGCCTTTCCCTGAGTGTTTTATCAATAAGAAATAGAACTTTGTTATTGAATAGTTGTATGATTTCAGCCTTTACGGGTTCATTTCATGCATTGATTTGTTCTTATATTTTCTTCCGCACTCTCTAATAACAATGGTAATTTTGCGTTGTTATTAGTGAAAACCACTTTCCCTCATTATGCGTTATAAGACCCTAAGGGTTATAACAATATGGCTGATAAGCATTTCGTTGTTTATTGCCGTTTCTCTTTTGCTGGCTCAACGCTTCCTGGGTCCGGAAGTCAAGCGCTTGTTCATCAGCGAAATCAATAAATCACTTGCTGCCGAGGTGCAGATCGACGATGTGCAGCTCAGCCTGTTCAAAGATTTTCCTTTTGCCTCGGTCAGGTTCACGGGAGTGCGAATGAAGGAAGCGAAAGTACTGCCATCAAAATATTACCTTCTTACGGCCGGAACCATTTCATTGCGTTTTAATGTGTGGGATCTGCTGCATAAGAAGTACCGCGTGAAAATCATACGGCTCGATAATGTTGAAATTGCACCCCGTGTGTATGCCGACGGAAGCGATAATTTCCATTTCTGGAAACAAACCTCCGGCAAGGGGAACGAAAATTTCAATTTCGAATTGCAGCGTATAATTATCAGGAACCTGCATGCGAAGTATATCAACGATACTTCTCACGTTTTTATTGATGTTAATCTTCCCGGTTTTGCTGCCAAAGGTAATTTCGGCAGCAGCAAATACAACCTCGACCTGGCAGGGAATATCCTTCTCCACCAGTTCAAATCGAAGGGAACATCTTACATTTCGGAACGAAATTTCAAAGTATGGCTTGTCCTTGATGCGAATAGTGCTACAGGTCTATATTCCATATCGAAAGGAGCCATCGAAACCGGGAAACTGAAACTCACAGCTGCCGGAAACTTTATTTACAGCGAAAATCAAAAACAACTTGACCTAGATATTACAGCATCAGGCTCGACTCTCGAGGAAATGATTTCGCTGGTACCGGCAAGGTTTACAAAGGACTTTGATGGGTACCGGTTTGAGGGCAAAGGAAATATAACATCAAAAGTATCCGGATTTTTCGGCGGGAACCATTTACCTGCGGTAAATGTCAGGCTCGAAATGGAGGGCGGAAATATTACCGAACGAAAATCGGGTATTAGCCTTCAGAATGTTTCGGCGCTGGCCGTATACGGTGTAAAACAGGATGGCGCCGGTGAATCCCTTTCGATCAGCAATCTCAAAGCCAGGCTGGGCGACGGTTCCATAAGCGGCTCATTATTGATGAAAGGCTTTAAATCGCCCGCAATCCAGTGTAACCTTTTTGCAAACCTGAACCTTGAGGAGCTGCAGCAGTTTCTCAAATACGATCAATTTACCTCCATGAAGGGCCGGCTGAAGTTGAACGCGGCTTTCGACGGCCGTATTGCCGATATTGAAAACCCGCAGTCGGCCGATTTCCTGAACAGCAGTATTACCGGGAGCGGGAGCATTGTAAAAGCAAGCCTTGGCCTTAAAGAGTACGATTTGCCTATAACAGAATTAAATTCAGTATTCGGATTTAGCGGTAACGACCTGGAGATGAAACAGCTTTCGTTCAAGGTCGGTCAAAGCGATTTTAACCTGCATGGCACACTCGGCAATCTTGTTTCCTGGATTTTTGTTACTGACGAACCCCTTTTTGTTACAGGTTCACTTACATCGAAGCGCTTCAACTGGGACGAATTATCATCAGCACAGCATGGCTCAGGCAACGAATACCAGTTCCGTTTACCTGGCAACATCAGCATCAGTAACCTTCAGCTGCGAAGCAATAATTTCACCTTTGGTAAATTTATAGCTGCCAACCTTACCGGCACGGCACAACTCGACAACAAGGTAATGTCAGTTAGCAACATAGCTATGCTTACCTGCCAGGGAAAAGTTACGGGGCAGGTTGTTGTAAATGCTCAGTCGAAGCAACATTCGCTCCTGCAGGCAAAGGTCCATCTCGAAAATATGAATGTAAAAATCCTCTTCACCCAGTTCGATAATTTCGGGCAGGACGACCTGAAAGACGAAAATCTTGAAGGGGTGGTTACTTCGGATGTTGTTTTTTCGGGTATCATGCAGAACAATCTCAACATCGATCTGAATTCGATAAAAGCCCATGCCGATATACATATCGATAACGGAAGGCTGCTGAAATTCAGCCCTATGCAAAGTCTGTCATCATTCCTTAAGGTGGAAGACCTGGCCGATATACGTTTTGCCACTTTGCACAACCAGGTTGATATTGCGAACGAGGTAATCTATATTCCTGCCATGGAAATCAAATCGAGTGCCCTCGATCTGCAGCTTATGGGAACGCATACATTCAATAACGATCTTGATTATCATTTTACAATTGCCCTTGCCGACCTGGTAGCCAGTAAATTTAAAAAACGCAACAAAGGATTCGACAACCAGGCAGAATTCGGACCTGTGGAAGACGACGGCCGGGGCCGCACCAAGGTTTATGTTTCATTGACCGGAACCGTTGACGAGCCAATTGTAAAATATGACAAAAAGGCAATGCGCGAAAAAATTGCCAGCGACCTTAAAGTCCAGAAAACGGAATTAAAACAAATTTTTAAACAGGAATTTAACCGTATGCCGGGCGATACTATTAAAAAAGCCCGGCAACAGAAAGAGAAGGAAATACTTAAAAAACAGGAGCAGGGGAAATTTGTGATTGAATGGGACGACGATAAGAAGGTTGAGTAAATCCGGGTTTTACAGGAAGAATGAGTGAGGGGCGAAAGGCGAGGGGCGAGATGGGGAATTTCGAGGGATTTGTAAATTCGGCGATTCGGCAATGAAACAATTAAGAGTTGGATGAAATAAACCCTGAAACTCTGAAGCCCTTTAAGTTCAGAGAACTCTGAACTGTAGAAAGCCCGAAGGGCATTGAAACTAATGTTGTATATTTAATGCCTGAAAAAGCCCGCCTTATAACTATGTTTTTATAAAATGAAACAATCCTTTTTCAACCGTTACAGTATTTACAACCGGAAGAAGCTCTGGAAAATCCTGTTGCTCATTTTCGCAATCGTGATTATTGCTTTTTCGCTTTGGTATTCGAATCTGCTGGTAAAAAAAATAGCCCGCGACGAACGTATGAAAATACATACCTGGGCCAATGCCATCCAAACCCGCGCCAGGCTTGTGAATTCCACCCAGAGCTTTTTTGCACAGATCCAGGAGGAAGAACGAAAAAAGATCGAGTTATATGCCGAAGCACAAAAACGGTTTATTGAATCCAACACCAACCAGGACCAGGGGTTTTACCTGAAAATCATTGAAAATAATACTTCCATACCTGTTATTCTTACTGATGGGAAAGGCAATATTATCGGGCAAAAAAATACGGTTTTCAGTTCCGATACCATTCCGGGGATGGAAGAAATACTGAAAAAACAATTTTCGAAATATCCGCCTATACCAATCAATTATTACAAAAACGAAGTCAATTATATCTATTACAACGACTCGAAATTGTTCACCGAAATGAAGGTTGTGCTTAATAACCTGGTAGATGCTTTTTTTAAAGAAGTTGTAAATAACTCGGCTTCGGTTCCGGTACTGATAACCGACAGCCTGCAGACTCAAGCCCTGAACTACGGGCAGATCGATACAACCCAGATTCACGATTCGGCCTACCTGCAGCGCCTAATCCACGACATGAGTGCCGAAAACGATCCTATCGAGATTACTATTGCAGGCCAGGGCAAAAGGCTGATCTTTTACAAGGATTCCTATGTTTTAACCCAACTGCGTTATTTCCCATATATACAGCTGGCCATTATCAGTATTTTTCTGCTTGTGGCTTACATGCTTTTCAGTACAGCCAGGCGGAGCGAACAGAACCAGGTGTGGGCAGGCCTTGCCAAGGAAACCGCGCACCAGCTTGGCACCCCGCTTTCGTCGATGATGGCATGGGTCGATTACCTCGAAGCCAAAGATATCGATAGCGAAACCATCGAAGAACTTCGAAAGGATGTGAACCGGCTGAGTACCATTACCGACAGGTTCTCGAAAATCGGGTCAAACCCATCGCTGGTTCCCGAAAACCTGGTTTCGGTTATTTACGAATCGGTTTCGTACCTCAAAACAAGGACCTCGCAAAAAATAACCTATTCCATCAATGTTCTGCCCGAAGTTTCGATTGTTGTTCCCCTGAACCTGCAGCTTTTCGAATGGGTTATCGAAAACCTGGTGAAAAATGCAATTGATGCCATGACCCGGCAGGGAAAGATTAAAATTGATATTCTTGAAGAAACCGATGTTGTAAATATTGATATTGCCGACACCGGCAAAGGGATCCCCCGCAACATGTTCCGGACTATATTTTACCCGGGTTATACAAGCAAACAACGCGGGTGGGGACTGGGTTTATCTCTTTCGAAACGCATTATCAGCGAATACCATAACGGCAAAATCTTTGTAAAAAGCTCCACAATAGGCAAGGGCACAACGTTCAGGATCGTATTGAAAAAGAGTTAATCTGATAATAAAATAACCTGATTTTTTTAAAAGAATTTACGATTTACGAATGACGAATTACGAGTGAGGAATGACGATACAGAATTATAACTGAATCTTTGTTAATCGTACTTCGTAAATTGTACCTCGTACCTCGTAAATCGTACTTCTCCCATTCCCATTAACTAATGATCCACTAATGTCCGGAATCTACATCCATATACCCTTTTGCAGGCAAAAATGCAATTATTGCAATTTTTATTCCCTTGCCAGCACAAAGTATGTGAGCCAGGTTTCGCAGGCGATTGTGAGTGAATTGGCGCAACGCAGCAGTTATCTCGAGGGCGAAAAAGTGGAAACCATCTATTTCGGCGGAGGTACACCCTCGCTGCCTGATGCTGCGGAAATTGAAGGAATTATCAACGCTGTTTTTAAGAATTACAATACGGATTCCGGCGTTGAAATCACCCTCGAAGCCAATCCCGACGATCTCACAACAACAAAGCTGAAAGCCTTTTCGGCAGCCGGTGTAAACAGGTTAAGTATAGGGATACAATCGTTCAGGGAGGAAGATCTTAAATACCTTAGCCGCACGCATACCCCGGCGCAGGTTACCCGCTGCATAACCGATGCAAAGCAGGCCGGTTTTGAGAATCTGAGTATCGATCTTATTTATGGCATCCCGACACTGACTGACGAAGGCTGGAAAGAGAACCTTGAGAAAGCATTTTCATTCGGTATCCCTCATATTTCGGCCTATTCGTTAACGGTTGAGGAAAAAACCCCGCTTGATGTGCTGATCCGTAAGGGAAAGATAAGCCCGGTCGAAGAATCGCCGGCCCTGTTTCATTACCAGTTGCTCGTAAACTGGATGCAATTGCATGGATATGAGCATTATGAAATTTCCAATTTCTGCCTGCCGGGGCAGTATTCGCGGCACAATTCCGCGTACTGGCAGGGAAAACCTTACCTTGGAGTCGGGCCGTCGGCGCATTCATTCAATGGCAGCTCCCGGTGCTGGAATGTTTCGAACCTTGTAAAGTACATCGAATCCGTGGGCACTGGTAAGGTTGAATCAGAATCGGAACTCCTGGGCCCGGTCACACAGCTGAATGAATATATCATGACTTCCCTGCGAACCATGTGGGGCTGCGACCTGGTTGTGGTCCGCGATAAATTTGGTGCGGAGGTGGCCGAAAACCTCTTGCTGGATGCACTTGGCTTTATCGAAAAACAACAGATGATTTACCGGGAAGGCAAACTCACGCTTACTCCCGGCGGACTTCTTTTTGCCGATGGCATCGCTTCGGGATTATTCTCGGAAGAAAAAGGATAAACGGTTAATGGCAGGGCTTACTTTCGGCCTCTTTTACACAGATAATAATGCCACAAATAAAAGGTTGCAAGTGAACGGTAAGGCTTCCATTTTTCAGAATATGCAACTATTTCTTCTTTTGATGTAATGCCGGTTAGTTCCTTTATCGTATTGATAACCGCAATATCTCCTGCAGGAAAAATATCTTTCGCCTGTAAACAAAACACCAGGTATATATCCACCGTCCAGTTTCCGATTCCTTTCAGTCTTTTGAGTTGGTCTCGGATTTCATCGAAAGGGGATTCCGAAAGTTTTTCAAGGTCAATTTTTCTTTCGAGTACTGCTGTTGAAAGTTCCCTGAGGTATATGGATTTCTGCCGGCTGATCTGGCAAAATCTCATTTCCTCATCCGAAAGCTTACCTATTTCACCGGGAGTAAATGCCGGCATGTGCGAATTGAGCTTATTAAAATGAGCTTTGGCTGATTGTAAACTGACTTGTTGGTCCAAAATGATCCGCGAAAGACTTATAAATCCTTCGGGTCTGCTCCAGTTGGGTGGAGGACCATAAAGGGTATGGATGGTTTCAAAAACAGCATCGCATTTCAGCAGTAAACGTACATCGGTTGTATTAACGATATCTTTCATTGTTTGAAACATTTGCAGTAAACGGTTTTAGTTTCACCGGTTTCTTTTCATTTCGCCTCCTGCATTTTGGCAAACTAGAGCCCTAGCAACTGTAGCTATGAATCCCGCTATTCCTCTGATTCCAGCATTTATAATCACTTTTATTGTGCTCTTTTTAAGTTTCCTTCATGTAAATTACGTAATTCAGTAAGGGGTAGATACGTACGAATTTAGAAATTATTTCTAATTTAGCCATTCCTAAAAATTAATTTACTGAAACAATGCCCATACTAGGATCGATTATAAAAAGTGCAATAGAGTTCAGAAGTAAAATTCCCATTGAAAACCTGAAAACCCAGGATGCATTTAAAGTTCAGATCCGTACGCTGAGGAAACTGCTCAGGCAGGCACAACTTACCTCGTTCGGTGAAGAATATGGCTTCCAGGACATGCTCAAGCAGAAAAACCCTGCAACCTTATTCGCAAAGCGGGTTCCTCTTTTCGATTACGACAGCATGCACCGCAACTGGTGGTACCGTTCGCTTAACGGCGAGGCCTACGTGAGCTGGCCGGGACAAGTGAAATATTTTGCACTCAGTTCAGGAACTTCAGGGGCAGCAAGCAAATACCTCCCGGTTACAAGCGATATGCTCCGTGCCATAAAGAAAACCAGTATCAAGCA
>CAISRK010000057.1 GCA_903887815.1 uncultured Bacteroidales bacterium
AGTACTAAAAATAAAAGTGCCTTCAGGTGTTTTGTGAGTATAGATGAAATTAATCGAGGGGTAAGATGAAGCTGTAAGTGACATTACACCTGCAATATCACCAGTAGGGAGCCTGTCGATGTGATTGTAACCGAATTTCGCTTTAACCATAGTTCCTTTTCCTTTTGTTGAATTTACAATGAGGTTTCCTCCGGTGCGTTCAGCATTTTGCCTCAACAGCGATAAGCCAAGTCCGACTTTTCTCGTTTTTCGTGTTGTGTAAAATGGATCAGTAACCTGTGCAATCATTATTGCATCCATTCCGATTCCATTGTCAGTTATCTTTACTGTGTAGTTATCCTCATCAGGAGATTCTTCGATAACCAGTTGTATCAGTTTAGCATTAGCAACTACAGAGTTCTGAAGGATATCCAGTATATGGAGGGCCAGGTCTTTCATGCTATAGTTACATTACGACCTGACGAACCCTGCAAGGCCATTTTGATTTCATTAAAGCTGCAATGCTCGATTTCGAATGTTGAGAACGTTTTCCCTACTTGATCGGCATAATGTGCATCGGAACTTCGGATAAAAGATTTGGTATTGTGCTGTCCGATAAATGGAAGCACCGAATCTTTTTTACAGTTAGCCGAAATTTCAATTCCATCAATCTGGAGGTTATCAGGAATAAATCCAAGCTGGCTGATGATACTGAAGCTAGGCCTGTCGATGTGAGCGGGGATAAATATACCTCCAAGTGAATGAACCTTCTGTTCAACCTGTTCGAGAGATTGGTCGAGTGCAGAAATGAGTAGGAACTCAATATCGTCGATAATAAGTTCGTTTTCATCCACAACTACCTGGAACCCGAATTTTTCGGGATCATTCGGAATTCGGATAATATATTTCTCAAGGTAGAGCTGGAAATCCGACAATTGATCATCATTTTCAAAGAACGATAGGCAATGTACTTCTTCGCGTGTTGTAACTTCGGCCCCCATGAGTGTGAATATTCCTGCAGGTTCAGCCAGTTTCCTGATAAGGTTACAATGCCTTGTTGTGTTGTGATCAGTAATACCAATTATGCTGATTCCTTTTTTAACGGCCTTTTCTATGATTTTGATCGGGCTCATCTCCAGACCACCACAAGGTGAAAGTACTGTGTGGATATGCAGATCGGCCCGATATTTATTCATTTCTAACGAGTTAGCAAGTTAAACAATTTTCCTGTCAATTCAAATGCTTCTTCCTTTGAGCCAAGAACAGGAATTCCTTCATTTTCGGCATGCTCCAGAATATCGGCATCAGGAATATTTCCTTTAATGAGAATTACGGCAGCCAATTCTTTCAGTGATGCGATCGCTATAACATTTTTATGTGTTTGTAGGGTGATCCAAATGTTCCCGCACTCAGCGTGACCCATTACATCACTCAACAGATCGGAAGTGTAACCGCCTGATATTTCGCGATTAAGTCCTCCACTACCACCGAAAACTTCAAGATTAAGAATTTTAATTATGTCTTGTACCTGCATATTGGTATTAGTTACTTATGAAAAGAATTTATCATTGCCCCAAACACTTTTTAGCATTTCGAGCGATTCATCCGGGCTGAGTTCACCGGTTTGCTCCCGGTTTTTCTGGATAAAGATGCACTGCCTTATATCGGCATCTTCGAGAGCAATATCATTGGCGAAAGCCTGGCAGTTTGGCGAACCGCATACCCCACAATCGGCCAGCGGAAGACATTTTAGCATTCGGCCCGATTTATCCATTTTTCTCATGGCTTCTTCCATGTTTTCATCCAGTTTCATCATACTACGGGGTGAAATAGGCTGGATTTTTATTCTGCGAAGGAGGTAATCGGTATATGCTTCAATCCCTGTACTTTCGTCAGTTTTAGTTTTATTTTCTGCTGAGTATGCTCCAAGTCTCTCTGCAACAAGGAAGCGATTGGTTGTGAGGAGGACTCCTCCGGCACAACTTTCATCACAAGCTCTTAGTTCGAGGAAATCAATATCGGATATTTCACCACTTTCAATCTTCTCCAGAAATTCAATTACATTATGAATTTCATCAATTGCCAGACTACGGCCCGGAATATGATTTGATTCGCCATGGGTTAACGACCATTGGAGAGCAGTTCCGGATAAAAGTTGGTTATGGACCACTGCCGGCTTCAGGCTCCGATCGCTGCGTATATGTTTGAATACCTTGTTGTACAGCGTATCCATATTGATAACACCCGTAATCATAGAATAATCTTCACCAACGGGGCTTTTTATTGCAGCAATTTTGGCTGCACAAGGGGTAATGTAAAATACTCCTATTTCAGCAGGGTTCACACCCTGATCAGTAAGTTGTTTGCGGCAATAAAGTGCAGTAATGTCTAAAGGCGGCTTTAGAAGCATGATGTTTTCCGTCAAAGCCGGGAATTTTACCTGCACGAGCCTGATTATTGCCGGGCAGAATGAGGAAATAAGCGGTTTCTTATCCGGATGCGATTTCGCATAGGTTTTTACCTGGTTTACAAGCAGATCAACACTCATTTCCACTTCATATACATGTGTGAATCCATTAGCTAGTATGGCGGAATAAATCTGATCGCGTGAAATTTCATCACAGAACTGACCCATGAAAACAGCCGGTACCAATGCAATACGGTAATTGAAAGCCTGAATACGCTTATAATCATCCTGGTCGATTATTATAGCACTCACAGGGCAGGCTTTGAAGCATTCCCCACAATCAACACACCGGTTTTCGTATAATATGGCTTTACCATTTCTTAATCTGATTGCTTCGGTTGGGCATACATTCATGCAATGCGAACAACCTATACAGTGGTCGTCGTTTATTATTAATGCATGATGGAAATGCTTGCTGTCCATTTATCCGGCTTTTGGCAGGTTTACTATAATTTCAAGTTCAGTCCCTACACCAACTTCGCTTTGAATGTTAAGGATGTCGGCATTGTTTTTGATATTCTGCAATCCCATCCCTGCTCCGAACCCCATCTCCCGTACTCTTGCCGATGCAGTTGAATAACCTGCCTGCATGGCTTTATTTATATCCGGTATGCCGGGGCCAACGTCAACAAGGTGAATCCTGACAAGGTTGGTATCAACCTCACAGATGGCTTTTCCTCCGTTGGCATGTGCAACAATATTTACTTCTCCTTCGTACAGCGAAACTACGATCCTTTTAATAATCTGAGGATCAACATTGAGTTGTTTCAGTATTTTCTTGAAACTGCTCGAAGCATCGCCTGCTTTCGAAAAATTACCTGCTTCAATATTGTATTCGAATCTCATAAAAAACCGTCGGATTAATAAACAGGCTCCACGCCATGTCTGAATAATAAACCACAAGCCCTGAACATCGAATAACTGCATTGAATAATTACCATCCTGTTTTCTTCAGCAAGTTCAATCATTTCAGGTGATGCTTTTTTATTTCGTACAAGAACAATGTTCTTAATATCCGACATCTCTGAGGTCCGGATTGTTTGAATATTTACTAATCCTGTTACAAGCAATAGTTTTTCGCTGTCGATTGTAAGCACATCACTCATCAGGTCGGATGCAAACACAGCATGAACTTCGCGTTCAAGCCGGGTCTGACCGCAAATTACCTCTGCATTAAGGATAGAAACTACATCAGATAATTTCATTTTTTTACCATTTCTAACAAAGAGTAATCCGATTAAAGGGCCTTCGGTCTTTAAACCGGCTTAATCTTTTTGAGGCTGCAAAATTAGAAGTATTAAAGGCAAAAAACAAGTTTATTGTTATTTAATTAACATTGTGAAATAAATAACAATAAATTTATAATTAGTCTAAATAGTAAGCATTTAAGTGTGGATTATATCGAGTTTTTGTTATATGAGGAGGGATTTATTTGGTAAAAACGAGCAAGGTATTGTCGTTGGAATTATATGGTTTAAAATGCAAAAGCCGCCCGGTTAAAGGGCGGCCTTTTTGACAATTTAATTGATTTTAGTAGCGTTTGCGTACCTTATAATGGGTGTGAAGTAATTCATGCGATTTGTGTCCCAATGGGAGTGTAAGGTAATCCTTGTAAACTTCTGCAACTTCAGGGTTTTCATGTGATTTGCGAATGGGTTTGCCCATATCTTCAGCATAAATCGCTTCAGCCCTGCGTTTACGGATTTCAGCCGAGGTAGGAATAGGTTGTCCACCTCCTCCTATACATCCTCCCGGGCAGCCCATTACTTCGATAAAGTGATACTTGGTCCCGCCTGATTTTACTGCATCCATCAATGCCTTGGCATTAGCCAGTCCGTGTGCGACAGCTACGTTTAGTTCAACGCCTTCGAGGAAATTCCATTCAGGTTTCGTATTCTTAATTTTGATACTCGCCTCTTTCACACCCTCCATTCCCCGCACAGGTTGGATATTGAGGTTTGTAAAGGGCACTTCGTTCCCGGTAATGATCTCATACGCTGTTCGCAGGGCGGCTTCCATAACCCCTCCTGTGGTTCCGAATATTACTGCAGCTCCTGTTGATTCACCGAGGGTACTGTCGTACTGTTCGTCTTCAAGTTTGTCGAATTCGATACCGGCCTGTTTGATCATCATAGCAAGTTCGCGTGTAGTAAGCACATAATCAACGTCCTTGAAGCCTGAGTCACGCATTTCGGGGCGGTTGCATTCAAATTTTTTGGCTGTGCATGGCATAATGGATACCACAACCATATTCTCTGCTTTAATATTTATCTTATCGGCATAGTAGGTTTTGGCCAGTGCGCCAAACATTTGCTGTGGTGATTTACACGATGACAGGTTCTCGATCATTTCGGGATACATATGCTCCTGGTATTTAACCCATCCAGGCGAGCAGGAAGTCATCATCGGCAACCTTACTGTATCATCTTTATCGACGATTGCTTTTTTAAGACGGGTTAGCAATTCCGTGCCTTCTTCCATAATGGTGAGGTCGGCAGTGAAATCGGTATCGAGAACTTTATTGAATCCCATTTTGCGCAAAGCTGCAACCATTTTACCCGTAACCCTTTGACCGGTATCGATACCCAGATCTTCACCCAGGGCTACGCGGGTGGCAGGGGCAGTTTCGACTACAACGAATTTGTTAGGATCATAAATAGCATGCCATACATCTTCGATATAATTGCGTTCGTAAAGTGCTCCGGTCGGGCAGCGGTTAATGCACTGACCGCAATTGGTGCAAACCACATCATTTAAAGGTTTATTAAGGAAAGTAGAGATGGTTTGATGATCTCCTTTGTTGATAACAGCTAATGCACTTACCGATTGCAGCTCGGTACAGGTACGCACGCAACGCTGGCAGCGAATACATTTACTGGAATCCTTTGTGATTGAAGGCGAAGAAATATCAAGGACTTTGTCTTTAACTTTTACAAGGTCGATGAAAATATGATCGCCGAAGCGATATTCTGAAGCCAGTTCCTGTAATTCGCAATGACCGTTTTTAAAACATTTGGTACAGTCGGCATTGTGTTCTGAAAGCAGAAGTTCAACAATATGCTTTCGTGCAATCCGCACTTTTTCGCTGTTTGTATTTACTTCCATTCCTTCCGAAACAGGTGTGGCGCATGATGCAGCCAACAACCGGGCTCCTTTTACCTCAACAACGCAAACACGGCAATTGCCGGCGACGCTGAGGTCAGGATGGTTGCAAAGGGTGGGAATACGGAAATTCAGGCGACGGGCTGCATCCAGAATAGTGGTGCCTTCCTCAACCTGTATAGGTGTGTTGTTTATTTTCAGGTTAACCATATATTTACTCATGGTGTTGTTCTCCTATGTTATGGGTTATAGAGGCTTGATTAGTAAATGATCTCTTCGCGGAAATTATCGACGATTGATGTGAAAGGATTAGCAACAGATTGCCCCAGGCCGCATTTGGCAGCGATTTTCATTGTTGCTGTAAGCCGTTTCAGATTATCGAGATAGGTAGGGGGGCGTTCGCCTTTTTTTACTGATTCAATGCCTTTAAGTAACTGCTGGCAACCGATGCGGCAAGGAGTGCATTGTCCGCACGATTCTTCGGTGAAGAATTCGAGGTAATCGTGAAGAACGTTGTACATCGAACGGCTCGAATTGAAGATCATCATTGAGCCGCCGGTGGGAATTCCTTCGAAACCAATAATTGTATCATTGAATTTTTTACGCGGGACGCAAAATCCGGATGCTCCACCAACCTGTATGGCTTTTGTGTCGCCATCTCCGAATTCATCTACAAAATCTTTCAGTGGCATCCCCAGTTCCAGTTCATAGATGCCGGCAATTGGTGTATCGCCCGAAACAGAGAATACTTTCGATCCTCGTGAATCCTGGGTTCCGAGTGCTTTAAACTGTTCTGGACCCATGCGGCAGATTTCGGAAGTGTAAACCAATGTTTCAACATTATTGATAACAGTAGGTTTGCCATTGTACCCAGCCACAGTAGGATATGGAGGCTTGTTGCGGGGTTCGCCACGGTGCCCTTCCATAGATTCGAAAAGTGCTGATTCTTCACCGCAAACATAAGCACCGCTACCTGAGCGGAGAAAAATCTGGAAGTCAATTTTCAGCCCCTGTAGTTGCTTGTTGAAAATATCAATTTTTTGCTGAAGGGTTTTTAGCATGAAGTTATATTCTCCTCTTACGTACATATATCCTTCGCAGGCGCCAATAACAAATCCGCAAATGGTCATACCAGAAAAGATTTTTTCGGGAACGCGGTCAAGTATTTCACGGTCCTTGAAAGTTCCAGGCTCTCCCTCGTCGGCATTGCATATCACGTACTTGATTTCTGCTTCTTCGTTGCGGCAGAACTTCCATTTGAGCCCGGTTGGGAAACCAGCTCCTCCACGACCTTTGAGGCCTGAATCAATCATATCGAGAATGATACTGTCAGCTGTTTTCTTAACAGTTTTTTCAACAACCTGAATTGGCGTACACTTTTCGTCCCAGCCAAAGATTATATCTATTTTTTTTAATGGTTTCTGTTCCATAATAATGGGTATTTTTCAGCCGTAAGCGTTAATTGGTTTTCTTTGAGAATTCTTCGATAATTTGAATGGCCTTTTCAGGTGTGATTGCCGGAAAAACTTCGTCATTTATCAGCATCACAGGACCTTTGTGGCACCAGCCGAGGCAGTTGGCAGTTAATAGAGTAAACTTGTTGTCGTGGGTTGTTTCACCAACTTTAACTTTCAGATGATCTTCGATACCCCTTATAACGGCTTCTTTTCCCTGCATATGGCAGGAAATAGTCTTACAAACCCGTACAATATTCTTACCCCGGGGCTTTGTATCGAGGAAAGTATAAAATGTAGCCGTTCCATAAACATCTGCTGCAGATAGGTCAAGCTCACGGGCAACTGCTATCATAGCGTCTTCCGAAAGAAATTTTTCGCGGGCTACTATTCCCTGTAATACCGGCATTAGTGCATTGCGGGTTTTGCCATGCTTTTCAACCAGTTCGTGAATTAGTACTTCAGTGTTTGACATCTTTATATTGTTTTATAATTAGTTGATTAGTATAGATATACATTGTTAATTGATTCACAACTGAAGGAGCAAAGGTAAATATCTTATTAGTATATGATGCATTTTCACGTGCTATTTTTGATCCGAAAGTGCAATTTATATCTTGTCTAAAAAGCATTTATAAAACTATGATATTCATAAGGTAGGGTAATATTTAGATATAAAAATATAACATATTTTGTGTAAAAAAGCTACTTTTGTAAGCA
>CAISRK010000058.1 GCA_903887815.1 uncultured Bacteroidales bacterium
CTGGCAGGTCACCGATTTTAGGAGCAACAAACGAATCAAAAACCAGGCTCACTTTTGGTGCAACCTTGGTCATTCCTGCTACAGAAAGTAGGCCCCTCCCATTAGCATCTCCTTCAAAAAATACAGCCCCATATCCTCCTGAGAAGGAAATATTGCTTTTCCGATCACCAAAAGTCAATGCAACATAGGGAAGCGCCAACCCAAAAGTTGGTTGGGCATATGAACCGGTTCCCAATAAGCCGCCAATTGCCATACTTACTTTTGGTCCCAGTACTATCGAATACTTCAATGTGCCAATGATTGGGACACCAAACCAGGAGGTCATCACTCCCATACCAAAATTCTTGCTCACTCCAAACTCAAAATCCGGGCCCCATAAATTCCATAAAATATAACTATCTTTTTTTTCGATCGGCAAGCCATTTGTAGTGATAAAATACCGTGTGGCAAATACTTCGGTTGGAACATATAAACCTTTTGCCGTCAAATCACTCTGGTTGATCTCTTTTATCTCCTTGATTTCGAATTTGGGAATTGATATTTGTCCCCGATCCCTGGTTTCAATTAATACTTCCTTGGCATCCTGCGAAATGATCTGCCCCTGAAATTGTCCTCCGTCATTTGTTGTAATTACATATAGCTTCTGGGGTTGAGTTTTGGTTGTGTCTGCCTGGGCATAACTTTCAGTGGCAAAAAACACACTCAACAAACAGAATAGGCCGAAAATCGAAATACCTGTTTTCATATTATAGTTGTTTTAGAGTTGTACTGAATCAAAGATAAATGATCTTTATCTGTATTCCAAATGCCATTGGCAGGTAGTCGCTCCCGCTTCCTTGTGTTAAAACCATTTAACAACTATACCGTCAACAAGAAACATCCTTTCGGAACTCCTCAGCAAGGGCAGCTTCTGATTGCATCCAAAGATAAGAAATATTAATTGTAACAAGCTTTTACCCCGATTGTTCAAGTGTAAATTCTGACGGCCTGGTTTTCCGGGTGGGGAAATAAATATTGACACACAGAAAAAAGTCCTAAGGTCAATGGATAAATATTCCTGAGTTTAAGTAATAGTTACATCAACTTGTCCGAAGCCCCTGACTCACCGCCTCACATTTTTTAAGCTGCACAAAGACACCGGCTTTTAGAACGCCCTTTCACCGGAAACGGAATGGGATATCGGATAATTATCACTTTCACTGGAATGGCTCAATTTACTTCCCCTGCGAAATGCGCACAGAGGCTACTTCGAGGTCGCCGTTTTCGGTATACAGGCTGAGCCAGTTATTATCCTCACGGAACCATTTATCCTGGTCGCTTATTTTTATTATGAAATCGCTGAAAATCCCCGAGTTGATGTTTTTTAAAACCACTCCCCCGTTTTTGGTTTTATCGCTGCCATAACTCAGAAAAAGCTTCGGGTTATTGGCTCCTGCCGTTCGCGCACGCAGTACCATATAATTATTCTTGCGCAGATTCATATCAACAGGTTTAAACGGAAACCGCTGTTCGAGCTCATTTTTAAGAATAAAATTTTCTGTAACCACCTCAACAACAGAGTTATCGATCATGTATTTCCTGATTCTGGCAATCATTTGTCCGGGATACACTTCACCCGGACGGATCTCGAGAGCACGGGTATAATTCAGAATGGCTTTATCAAAAATAAATAATTTGTATGCACTGTCGGCGTCGGCAATTGCTTTTCCATACGCTTCCCTTATTTCACGGGCTTTGTTCATGAGCATTTGCGTGATCGAATTGTATTGCTCCCTAGGATAGGTTTCGTCAGGTTTCAGGTCGGAAGCAAGCTGGTAGGCTTTTTGCGCCAGCAGGAAATCCTGTTTCGCATTGAAACCATCAGCCTGGGTGATATAATCGGTGTACTGTTTATCGCGCTTGTCCTTGTCGAGGGCAATGATCCGGTTTATCTCGGCAACCTTTGTACGTGGATAACTTTCGTCGGGCTTTAGATTTCCGGCCGACTGGTAGCCCGCGATCGCCACGGAATAGTCTCTGGCTGCAAATGCTTTATCAGCTGCCGCTATAGCCTTGTCATAGGTGTCCTGCAGCTCTTTGAACTGCATTAGTATATTGTTTATTGTATTGACTCTTTCCTTTGGATAGGCTTCTTTGGGTGAAATTCCCAGGGCTGTTTTATACCCGGTTAATGCCGCTACATAGTCGCGGTTGTCGTAATCCATGTCGGCTGCCGCTATTGCATTGGTATATTTATCCTGCCGGGCTTTTTGTTGATCACTTATAATCTTGATTGCAGTAATCCGCTGCTTAGGATATGCTTCGGCTGGTTTCAACTCCGATGCGCCCTGGAAAAGGGAGATTGCTTTCTGATAGTCTTTCCCTGAAAATGCACGGTCGGCATCCGCAATAAGTTTGCTGTAGTTTTGTTGCTGTTCTTTTGTTTGACCCAGCAATCGGTTGATTGTCGAAATTTTCTCCTTAGGGTAACTTTCTGACGGCTTTATTTTGAGTGCCGCCTGGTAGCCCTGAATGGCTTCGTTGTATGATTTTCCTGAAAATGCAATGTCGGCCGATGCAACTGCTTTGTCGTAAGCTGCCTGCATGGCTTTCTGCTGGCCCAATATAGTATTGATTGCAGCTATTTTTTCAACGGGATATTTCTGCGCAGGGTTCTGATCGCGGGCTGACTGGTATAATGCCAGGGCTTTTGGATAGTCTTTCTCGTTAAATGCCCTGTCGGCATCGAGAATTGTTTTCGGATAAGCGTCGGCTACGGCATTTCCCTGCTGCATTAAGGCTGTAGCCTGCGCAATCTGATCGCGGGGGTATTTTTCGGCCGGTTTTATTTTAAGGGCAGCTTTATAACCATTCAGTGCAAACGGATAATTCTTGTCGGCAAACGACTTATCAGCAAAAGCTATAGCCTCGTCGTATTTGGCCTGCTCCGCATTTTGGGGTTTGCCGGCTGGTTTCGCTGCAATTACCGGTTTTACCACTGGTTTTTCGACCGGCTTTTCAATGGCTGCGTTTACAGGTGCAGGATTCTTGTTTTCACCCTTTGTGTTTGCGACATGCGGTGCCGGCGTGTTGGCCGATGATGGTTTTGTGTTTTGTGAAGCAATTTGAGGCTTCACTTCAGCAGGAGGAGTATTAATTACGGGTGCTGATGGTTTGGGAGAAGTACTGACAGGAACTGCAGGTTTAACTGCGGCAGCTACCTGCTGGGAAGTCTTATCCTGGCTCTTGGCTGCCTCGTCGATTAGCTTTTGCGCCTCTGCAGCTTTAAGTTTCGGGTAGGATTCATCCGGCTTCAGCCACGATGCATACAGGTATTCCGACAATGCCTTGCTATAATTTTTCGCTGCCAGGTCCCATCACCTCTTGATATAGCAGAAAGATATGCAATATTATCCTTGTTATCGGCTTTCGGCGGTCTGGGTAATTCTCTTATCCTTGAAAGCACATAACTATCGCCGGGAATTGCTGCATTGCATCGTTCAAAACCAATAAGGGCCGATTCATTATCGCCGGCAAGGCTTAAAATATCGGCGTTCGCTACGGCAGCATCAAAACTTACAGGTGATTTATCGGCCTGCAGACCCGCATGATCCAGTTTTTTAAGCATGTTTTTTGGATACGGTACACCCGGTTTCTGGTTTAGAGCTTTCTGGTACCAGATTCCGGCATTTTCGAAATCCTGTAGTCTATAGAATTTGTCGGCTTCAACTATAAGGGAATCGAAGTTTTGTTCACCCGAAACAGTAAAATTCTGCAGGTGGTCGATAAGCATGATTTTTGCTGCCGGATAGTTTCCCTTCGGATTCAATGCTAAAGCCTGTTGGCATGCAGAACGGGCTTCCGGCCATCTTTTTTGTTCAAGCAGGATGTCGGCTTCAAGAATACGCTTTGTGTACGGATCGAGGGTGGAAGCATCATTTTCTTTCAAAACCCGGATATCTTCAATCTTTTTTTCAATCCAGGTTTCGGATGGTTTTATTAAAACAGCCCGCTGGTAATAGCTGATCGCTTTATCGTATTTAGCTCTGTCGGTTTCATTACCGGCATGGATCAGCATTATACGGTAGCGTGTATCATTTTCGGGATCGGTAAACATGCCTGAAATCCGGATAAGCTGGTCTTTAGGATACTGGGCTTCCGGTTTAAGCCTGAGAGCATTGTAAAATTCAATGTTTGCTGCCTTATAATTTTTTAGCGCAAAACAGCTGTCGCCTCTCAAAATTGCTTTGTCAAACAGTGTTTTACTAAGCGGTGAATTGGCTAAAATTCTATTGATCTGGTCGATTTTCTTTTCCGGGTATTTTTGCTTTAAACTTAAGCTTCCGGCTTTATCATATTCATTAAGTGCCTTAAGGTATTCGCCCGCCAACAGATAATTATCAGCTTTGGTAACAGCCTGGACATAATCCTTATTCAACTGTGCATCGTTCGGCTTTTGTGCCCTAATTATCCCGAATGCTAAAACCAGGAGCAGTAAAAACAAACTCCTTGTAAGTATATCCGAACGAAATGTATCCCGGGCAGGATAATGTTCCATAAACAATGCTAAAGCTGTGAATATGATTCACTTAAAACAGTATTATCCTCCCAAAGTTCAAAAGCCGCAGGCGGATTTTCACTGTATAGATGTTAGGAAATAGTGCTCAGCCGTTTAAAGAAATGAGTATTTTCTCCCGAAGATAAAGATAATAAAATTATCGGGTATACGACTTTTGTGCATGGCAGCCCGGAAAGCATGAGCCTCCGGTTTCGGTCGGGACATAATTTATAGGTAAACTCCATTCTCCGAACTGAACTTTATCTTCGATGAGATGCAGGTTTTGTGATGCATGCACATTATGGCACATGATGCAGGTTCGCGACTTTTTCCCGTTCATATGCACAAAATGCAGGTTCCTGTCGCCATCCCTGAAATTAGTTGAGGCATCCGTCTTGGACAGTCCAAGCAGATCACTGTCGTGGCATTCCCAGCAAAGAGCATACGTATCGGTCACAGCAGGTGCATAATTCCCTCTCGGGAAAGCACTGATCAAAAGGTAATTGTTTTCAGAAGCATGTGGCTGGTGACAAACTACACACCCGTTTTCGACTGGAGGATGAATGACCTTGCTCTCAGCCAGCAGCTTTTTGATATTTGCTGTTTTCCCTCCGCTGGCGGTAACATCCTTGTTGTGGCAACTCAGGCACAATTTTTTCTGCTGGGTTAAAAGCAGGTGTTTTTCGTCGGAGGAGTGCGGCGAATGACATGCTGTACAGGCGTTTTCGCCCTTAATTGCCTGGTGAACTACCGGTAAACTGTTAAAGTCTTTTTTCGAATCCTCATGACAACTGTAACACAATTCGGGTACACGCTTTACAAGGTTTAAACCCCGGGCTCCGTTTTCAGTATGCTCTTTAATATCGACTTTGTGGCATGTAAGGCAGGATTCGTTTGCCGGTCCATGCAAAATAGTGCTTTCCATCAGGTCGCTGTGGCAATCGGAACATTTTTTCTCTTCTTTAGGTTGAACTGAGATATCACTTTTAAGGCTGATTCCTTGCGAATCCAGAATGGAATGAGGACTCATATACGCCATAATCGACAGCATTGGCAACAAAACAAACAGAAACTGCGATTTTTCCATGATTAAAACTTTCTTATAAGTTTAACGTAAGTTCCCCTGAAATTGACTACCTCCCCCACATAGTTGCGCTTGTATAATTCCAGGCCAAACGTGAGGTACAACAGATTAATCTGGGAAGTAATTTCACTTTTTAATGAAAGGAGGTCAAGGTCGATACCCTGGCCCGTTTGTTTCCGGTACATCAGATCGACATTGAGGTTGGTTTGCCTGAAAATCGAATAGATCGCTTTCCCGGTTATATCCATAAAGTTCTGGTATTCGGGTTCGGGCTTATCGAGCATAATATAATTCTGGAGATTGCCGTTCAGCATAAGAATGAGTTTCTGCCCTAGTGTTCGTTGGATATTCGCATAATACCTCATCATATGATATGGAAGAATGGTACTTCTATATTCTTCGTACTCAGCACCTGCATCTAGGAAACCAAAATTGAAGCGACAGCCGGCCAGATTCTGGGTAAAGTAATTCAATGCAACAGCTTGCGTTGATTCCAGGTTAAAATAATCCTGGTTCGAAAACCTGTAATAAAATGAAAGTTTGTTTTTAAACAGGTAAATACTCGCATTGACGACATTAGAGTTGGCATCATACGTATATGAACCCGGCTGGAGTGCCGAATAATCAACCAGTACACTTGAACTATTTGCAATTAAACCTCCTGGAACTCTCCGGATTTCAATATAACTGCCTCTTTCGATAAGCATATAATCGAGTCCGTTTTCATAAATCAAAGTTCCTGTTTCGTCCTTTACGACCACTGATGAAAGCGTTATATCTGCAAGGCGTAAAAGCTCGATTTTGCCATCAGTGAGTGTATACGACTCGTTGTTTACAGCAATCAATGAGGGATCGGACTTATAATCCTGGTGCAATCTGTCGAATTTATAGGAAATTAATAATTGTCCGTATGGGATTTTTTTTGAATAGGTTATTTCAAACCCGGTTTTCGTGGTTGTTTCTTTATACACGGTATGATTAATTGAACTATAGTCAAGAAAGACTTTTGACTGAAGGCTTTTAAACAGGCTGTGCCCGAGGCTTGTATTCAGGTTATGCTGAACCTGGTTGCTTAAATCCTGGTTTATAATATAAAAATTATAGCCCCCGTTAAAGACAAGCTGTCCGGGTAATTGCAGATTAACATTCTCTCCGGCCTGGAAACGGTTAAATTGGGTATACCCCTGTTGATGAATTTCCGAAACAACTGTATTGAGATTGTATTTTTGTGATCCGCCCGGTTTTATATGGTTCGTGAAGTCAACATTATCGATTGTATTTGCAACCCGGAACAGGTTTTGATTTATGTTCAGATTGTAATCGTGCGAATACCTGAATTCGCTTCTGTCGGCCTTTGTAAACGACTTTGTAATCCGGGTTTCAAAAAGTTTCTGGTCAATTGAATATTTTCGTTCCGACTGTATTTCAGTTTCGTCCCAATTGCGGCTATGAAAGTCGATGCTTACAGGCAGGTACCTGTTGTTATATGACAATAATGCGCCCCAATGCCTGTTCACCGATTTGACATCGGTAAGGTTCTCGCGGGCCGAAAAGCTCTGGTCGTAATCAGCAACTAACTTAAGTGAAACCTGTTTTTGCTGAAAAAACAAAGCGCCAAGGTTCGCTTTTTTTGCAGTACAAACTTCTGACTGATCAGGTGTTACAATATAATTTTGCCTGTCAGTCCCGGGCATGTAGGCTCCATCCAAATCAAGTACGAGGAAGTTAGGGTTCAGAATGGAACTGTTGGTTTTGACCTGTATCCCACCTGAAAGAAAATAGCTTTTCTCTGAATCTTTAAAATCGGAAACAACCCTTTCCTGTTCGCGGTAAAGCCCTTGCAGGCCAACCTGCCCCGATACCGTATTGAACTTCCAGAAATACATCGGCCTCTGCCCATCCTGTGAAAAAGCATGACATGATAACCCCAACAGAATTGGCAGCATTATCATGTATTTTGCTTTCAGTTTCATGTCGCTATCTTAAAAAGGACCTGTTTTCTCCTCCATGTGGGTTATGGCATTCGGTGCAATTAGCCTCTTTGATTCCTTTATGTGCTTCAGTTTCCATAACTGTGCCCGATTCGTGGCAATACAGGCAAAGCGCCTGGCCTGTCCGCGCAAGCAAATCAGGATTAACCGATAAATGAGGACTATGACACATCGTACATTGACCTCCGGCAACCGGTCCATGCAGAACTTTATATTTTGTATCGAAATTTACATGGCACTGGTAACAAAGATCAGGTTGCGGCTTAATTAGCTTACCCATTGTGCTTTGATCGTGGCACGATTTGCATTGCTTATCCTGGTATGGAGGATGAATTCCTTTCTGGGGACTGGCCTTAGAAACTGTCCTTAATGCCAATGCAACGGTATCGGTTTTGTTTATCATACTGCCAACGCGATTTGCACTATCATTAGCAGGATCCGGAACCCCGTCAAAAAAAAAGGAAAGAGTTTTATAATTCTGTGTTGTCGAACAGCCCGATAGATAGATTACAATAAGCAAAATGAGCAGAAAAGGCAAT
Organism: uncultured Bacteroidales bacterium; assembly: GCA_903887815.1. Lineage (GTDB taxonomy): Bacteria > Bacteroidota > Bacteroidia > Bacteroidales > UBA4417 > UBA4417. The sequence goes on from CAISRK010000058.1 coordinate 8,152, forward strand.
TTTCTCATCTGAATACTCTTTTTTCTATCAGGTGAATTGTTTGTCATTTTATTGCTTTAGCTGCTCATTTTCAAAAACACTTTTAAAACAGGGGTCCTTGCTTACCGGAGTTTCTCTTTTTCCGTTTCCCAGACACAGCTTTTTTCGTTCCCAGAGTTTGAGGAGATTTCCGTGGTTCTACCGCGCCATAAATATTTAACTTATCCGGTCCAAACTGATTTGTAACCAGTACGAGATATTTTAGGTCATAAGCCGGATCGACAAATTTTTCAAAGTATTTAAGATTATTATAATCCAGAGTAACCTTTGCAGGCAGCCACATATCGCCCGGGCCTTTATAATTACCACCAAAAAACATCAACAGATTTCCTTCTTTATTGAATATCTGGGCATTTTCAAATCCGGCATCAACAACAAACAGGTTAGTATCCCTGTCGACAGCAATTCCTTTTGGCCTTGAGAACTGGCCAATGCTCTGCCCGTAAGATCCTACCGCTCCAACAAACTCTCCAGCGTGCGAAAAGCTTTTAATCTTAAAATCTCCAAAATCAGTTACGTATACCTTTGTGTCAGTAACAAATAGATTCGTTGGAGAAAATAGACTTTGAGGGTTATCTTTGTTCACTTCCGGAAATGCATTCAGCAATTCGTGGCTCGAATCGTTGCTATATACAACTATCTGGTGGCCCAAAAGGTTCGAGACCCAGATTTTATTATCCAGCACAAAAACATCAGTGGGTCTAAAATTATCGGCCTCACCAAGGCAGGCAACATATTTGCCTTCTTCGTCAAAAATAATTACCTGTTTGCGTTCTGAATCCGCAATGTAGAGATATCCATTTTCGTCGACAAAGCAGTTGATCGGCACTTTAAGTTCCCCTTTCCCGCCAGGAATGAACTGTGTAAACTTACTTTTATCCATATCAATTACATCCAGACCATGGATATAAGTGTCGCATATATAGATTTTACCTTTTCCTACTGCTACGCCATAGGGCTTGTTGATAAAACGTTCTTCCTCCTTACCCATTATAAACTGGGAGAACGATTTATGAGAACCGGTTACATCGTGCGAACTACTGATTCGGGTAAGAAATTGAATGCGTGCTGTGTCCGGCGGAGATGGGTAAATTACCAGGTCATCGGTACCCGATCCGGTAGTAATATTCCGGGCACATGAAATCAGCAGCAATGCAGAAAATAAAATCAACAGATTATTAAGAGTCATATTCAGATGTATTGATGCCGGAATCTTTTTACACATATTAAACAGAAAAGGAATTCAAACTGGGGATAATAGAAAAAAAGGGCGAAATTACTCCGCCCCTTTTACCATATCCGAGATTACGAATATCAGTTGGTTTATTTATCGTGACATGTTAAACATAATGCACTTGCAGCATTTGATTTCACCAGCAAGCCGGTTGTTGTTCCTGCTCCGTTATGAACATCGTGGCATGAGGAACACTGCATTTTGTTGTCAATCAACATTGTTGCGGTAATAGTACCTCCTAAGCCGGATTGAGTAGCAGTAGGATTATATAACCCACCATCGGCAGTGGCTAAGGCGGCGTCGTAGGTGATTGAAATCGGGTGATCATTGCTTAAATCCGTTCCCATAAGCCTCGGACCTGTCATAGGGTGCGATCCGTTGGTAACACCACCAAAATTTTCAAGTGCAACAGTACCATCGTGGCAACTCAGGCAAAGTTTTGAACTTCCATCGGGCTGACCTGCCACTGAATTCATGGTTGCTGACGAATACATTGTGTATGTGGAAACAGCGGACAACTGGTGGTTCCATAAAGGAGCGTTCTGCACCGAAGTATTTGCATTGTGCGGAGTATGACATACAATACAGATTTCCCCTGAAGTATTCCAACTCTGGGTGGAGAAATCATGCGCGGTCCCTGCTATCTGCGCAAATCCCACCTGCGATAAAAACAATATGGCTGCGAAAGCAAGTAAGAGAGTAAGTTTTTTCATAATCATTGAGTTTAAAGTGTTAAATGAGATAAGAGCATATGTTTTCTTCATGTTACATTAAACAAAATGCATGCCAAAAATTATAAAGTGTTGTTTAACAGATATTTACACAATTTCAGTGAGAACAAAAATTAAATTTCTTCATTTCGTCCGGTTTAAATCTGCCTTAGTTGGAATATCCGCAATTCCATACGTATTTGATTTAATATGTTGATATGCATATATATGCATGTATTAGGCGATACCTCCAGCTCATTAATTTCTTCCTGAAACAAAAGAAATCACCTTTCAGGATAGAAAAAAATCTGACAGCTGGGGACTGGTTTTAGAAAAAGGATTGAATTTATCCCATTTCACCCACATTTACAGGAATGAACCAAGGCAAATGCACAAACA
>CAISRK010000059.1 GCA_903887815.1 uncultured Bacteroidales bacterium
TAATTTGGAAGTGTAAATAGTTCCTGAAAAATAAATCCTTCATTGCTATATTGTCCATCTGTCTTTGCTAAAGATATACTCTTCATCACTAAATCAATATTTGCACCTTCTCTTGATAAAATAGGTTTCGGCATCTACACTGTAAACGATACCGTTGTTTTTCCCATAAAGGACCGGACGGCCTGGTTTATAACGTTCCCCGGCCACCTGAAGCAGATCGAAAATGCGGGTAACTCCGTTCATCGGTCTAACTTGTATACTGGTAAAACAATTACTGTTTTCCCTGAATAATCAGTATTTAATTAATAAAGTACCTTTTAAAAACAGACCTGTATCTCTTTTATTACAATTTTGATCACCAGGAACAACTATAATTAATATCCGGTTATCGGAATGAATTCAACATCTGCTCCACCATAAGCAGCTGTTTAATCATCGTTTTTATTAAACAATTTATCAATGTTTGCAGCATACCTTTCGCTGATAAGTTTGCGGCGCAGCTTCAAAGTGGCAGTAAGTTCTCCCGAGTCGACGGTCCATTCCGAGTCGAGCAATTCGAACGATTTAATCTGTTCCGTTGCCCCAAGATGCTTGTTGAATTTCGAGATTTCTTTCTGGTAACGTTTCCTTATGCGTTCGAGGGCAACAATTTCGGCATTTGAAGTATAGGGTATGCCTTTGATCTCGCACCATGACCGCAGGTGGTTAAAGTCAGGAACCACAATAGCGGCAGCATATTTCTGGTTTTCGCCAACTACCATCAAAGCATCGATAAAGGCAGACTCTTTGAGGCTGTTTTCAATCATTTCGGGGCTTACATACTTTCCGAATGAAGTTTTGAATATTTCCTTTTTGCGACCGGTAATTTTGAGCTGTCCCTGCGGCTCCATACGCCCGAGGTCACCGGTATGAAACCAGCCTTCCTTGTCGATAGCAGCCGCTGTTAGTTCAGGTTCCTTATAATAACCCATCATAAGGCCGGGGCCTTTAACGAGTATTTCGTGGTCTTCGGCAATTTTTACCGTGGTATCGACAACAACAGGTCCTACGGTTCCGAATTTAACCCCGTTTTCTTCAAAATTATTTACAGCTATAACCGGCGATGTTTCGGTAAGCCCGTACCCTTCGAGTACCGGTATGCCGGCAGCCCAGAAAATATGTGCCAGACGGGGCTGCAATGCGGCACCGCCGCTCACAATTACTTTAAGGTTACCACCCAGGGCTTCCTGCCATTTGCTAAAAACAAGCTTTCGGGCCACTTTTAACCTTAGGCCGTAATACATTCCTTTGGCACCATACATTTCGTAATGCATACCTACATTCACAGCCCAGAAAAAAATCATCTTTTTGATCCCTGTAAGCTTTCGGCCCGAGCCAATGATTTTATCATACACTTTTTCGAGAAGCCGCGGAACAGTGCTCAGGATATCAGGTTTAACCTCACGCATATTTTCACCGACAGTAGCCGGGTTCTCGGCATAGTAAACCGAAATTCCAAGGTATTGGTATAGATAAACAAGCATCCGTTCATAAATATGGCAAAGCGGAAGATAGCTCAACGCCCGTCCATCCTCGCCAACCGGCGGAATATCCTTAACCGCCATACAATTTGACAGAATGTTCCTGTGGGTGAGCATAACGCCTTTTGGATTCCCGGTCGTACCCGAGGTATAAATTATTGTTGCCATGTCATCGGGGCGGATGCCGGCCTTTATTTCATCAATTTTCGCTGGAACGGCATTTTCTTTGCCAAGCTTAAGCAGGGCATCAAGGTGTTGTATGCTTTCAGTTTCCTTGAAAGCGTAAATAGCAACCAATCCTTTCAGACTATCGACCAGGTGTTCGATTTTACGATACGTATCACGCCCCGAAACAAAAATCACCTTGACTTCAGCATGTTCCAGTATGTATTTGTAATCGCTTTCACTTATAGTAGGATAGATAGGAACATGTATAGCACCGGCCTGCTGTATGCCCATATCTACAAGGTTCCACTCAGGGCGGCTGCCCGAAATGGTAGCCACATTGTCGCCGGGCTTGATTCCCAGCTTCAGTAAACCATAACTAATATTATCAGCGTGTGATATATAGTCGGCGATTGAGTATTTTACCCAAACACCGTTATCTTTCCCTGCAAGCACATCATCCTTGGGTTTATAGGAATTTTTGTAATGCGGAAGAATATCAAATAAGCGCGTAACATCCTGCATAGGTATGGTTTAAGTAAAGGTTGGGGGTAAAGATAATTAGATTATTACATATATTACATATATACTGGTTAACATTTTCGATAAACTTTTAAACAAAGCTTATAAATAA